>JAYUEJ010000221.1:0-2108 GCA_043739265.1 Rhodopila sp.
CGAGGGGCGAGTTCTGCCCTTCGACATGGACGCCGCCGCCGCCTACGCGGAAATCTTCGCCGCCCGCAGGCGGGCCGGCAGGCCGTCCGCGACCGTCGATCTGATGATCGCGGCCGTGGCGCGGTCCAGGAGCGCCAGCGTGGTCACCCGCAATGTCGCCGACTTCGATGAATGCGGTGTGGCGGTCGTCAATCCGTGGAAGGGATGATGCCGGGCAAGATGGCTTATCCGAGAGACCGTCCAAAACCTGGGGGTGAACAAAGGCCGCACGAGATCTCGGCGTCCTGGACGACATCATCGCCGTGCCCTGAGTCGGCGAGACTCCGGTTGCGAACCCTCACGCCCCTGACAGGAGCAAAAGACACTATCCAGCTTTTCACACCCAGGTTCTGGACGGTCTCCTCACGATAAAGAGCGACGGTCCAGATATGCGGCGCGCGTCAAGCCTGCCGGGCCGCAACGGCTCCCGTGCCGTCGCGGCGGTTGCGGATTCCCGCCCAAACGATCAGCGGCGTTCCTGGCAGGGTCGGTCCGATGAACAAGATCGGCTGGGGTATGAAGCTGACGTTGACCACCAGGAACGCGCTCACCGTCGCGATGTAGGCACCGCCCATCGAGACCAAATGCACGCTCAGCCAATCGGTTCGTAGAGCACGCAGCAGCCGCCATTGCCGTAAGGCCAAACCCCATCCGCCGACTCCGAAGAACAGACTGGAGATGTCGGAGGACCTCGAGCCGAACCATAACAGCCAGGTGCAGAATGCCATCGTCAGGACACAGACCGCATCGTCGAACCGCGCCGGACGGACGCCCCGCCGGAACGCGATGGCCGCACGCCGCAGAATACCAGGAAGAAAGTAAGAACCGCGATTCCCAGCAGCAGCACATTCCAGTGGAGAAGGGCGAGACCGAACCCGGCAATTGCCGCCAGCATCATGGCGGTTGCAAGGACATCCCCCGCGCGCCGATGCAGCTTGCCGCCCTTGCGCGACAGCATCGGCACCGGTTCGGACAGCAAGACAACGGTTGCTCCGGCGATGTGGAAAGCGAGCAAGCGACCAAACATTGACCCGGTAACTCAGGCAATTTTTACAATGTAAAGATCGGCTGATACCGGTAGTGGCGTAAAACGACAATAACGAGTCGATATCAGCCAGTGCTGATATAAGTCAAGGACGCGCTCTCTGCCGTCCCGCGGCGTTAAAAATTCAAACCAGGTAGCGCCCCATCTTCCGGTATAGCGTGCTGCGCGATACGCCGAGCGAGCGCGCCGCCGCGGTCAAATTGCCGTCGCATAGCCGGACCGCCTGGATGATCGCCGCGTGTTCGGCCGCGTCCAGGCTCACCCCCGCCGTCGCCGGGGCAAGGGCAGGGGCCTGGCCCGCTACGACCGGGATCGCCTCCGATGCCATCCCGGCGATCAACTCGGCCAGCCAAACCTCCGGATCGTCGGCGATCAGCAAGTGACTTTCGACGACATTGCGGAGTTCGCGCACGTTGCCGGGCCAGGAATATTCGGTCATCCGCAGCATCAACTCTCGGCTAAAATGACGCGGCGGCACGTCGTGCCGTTCCGATAGCAAGGCATTGAAATGATCGATCAGTATTTCGATGTCGCCTTCACGCTGGCGCAACGGCGGCGGGCAGATCGAGGTCACGCTGATGCGATGATACAGGTCTCGGCGGAACCGCCCGGCCGCTACGTCGTCGAGCAGGTTGCGGTTGGTCATGGACAGCAGGCGCACATTCACCGGGCGTGGTTGCGCGTCGCCCAGCCGGTAGATCACGCCTTCCTCCAAAACGCGCAACAGGAACGGCTGCAATTCCAGCGGTAATTCGCCGATCTCGTCCAAAACCAGGGTTCCGCCGTTGGCCAGTTCGAACCGGCCAAGGCGGCCCTCACTGGTAGCGCCGGTGAAGGCGCCGCGGACATGGCCGAACAACTCCGCGCCCAGCAGGTCCTTGGCGACCGCACCGCAGTTGAACACGATGAACGGCCGGCGCGCGTCGGGTTCGCCATGGATCGCGCGGGCGAACAATTCCTTGCCGACGCCGGTTTCGCCATGGATCAGCACCGGAACGTGCTTGCCCACGAGCTTGCGGGCCCG
>JAYUEJ010000222.1:0-6383 GCA_043739265.1 Rhodopila sp.
CCGACGCGGTTTTGTATCAACTCGGTTACCACGCCCGGGTCGGCCAGTGTCGAGGTATCCCCCAGGCTGTCCGTTTCGTTCGCCGCGATCTTGCGCAGGATACGCCGCATGATCTTGCCGCTGCGGGTCTTTGGCAGGCCTGGCGCCCACTGGATCGCGTCGGGTGAGGCAATCGGGCCGATCTCCTTGCGAACCCAGGCGACAAGCTCCTTGCGCAGCGCCTCGGTCGGCTCCGCGTCCGCGTTCAAGGTGACGTAGGCGTAAATACCTTGCCCCTTGATGTCATGCGGGAAACCGACCACCGCCGCTTCCGCGACCTTCGGGTGGGCGACCAGTGCGCTTTCGACCTCGGCCGTGCCCATGCGATGGCCCGAGACGTTGATTACGTCATCGACTCGCCCGGTGATCCAGTAATACCCGTCGGCATCCCGCCGCGCCCCGTCACCGGTGAAATACAGGCCCTGGAACGTGGAGAAATAAGTTTGAATGAATCGCTCATGATCGCCGAACAGGGTGCGCATCATACCGGGCCAGGCGTCCTTGATGCACAGGTTGCCCTCGGTCGCGCCGGTCAGCACCTGCCCCTCGCCATCGACCAGGACCGGCTCGACACCCGGCAGCGGCAGGGTCGCGGAGCCCGGCTTCAGGGCCGTTGCGCCTGGCAGCGGACTGATCAGAATGCCGCCGGTCTCCGTCTGCCACCACGTATCGACGATCGGGCAGCGCTGCTCCCCGATCACGTTGTAATACCAAAGCCAGGCTTCGGGATTGATCGGCTCACCGACGCTGCCAAGCAGGCGAAGCGACGCGCGGGAGGTCTTTTTGACCGGACCCTCACCGTCGCGCATCAAGGCCCGAATGGCCGTCGGCGCGGTGTAGAAGATGCTGACCTGGTGCTTGTCGATCACCTGCCAGAACCGGCTGCTGTCGGGGTAGTTGGGAATTCCCTCGAACATCAGCGTGGTCGCGCCATTGGCGAGAGGACCATACAGGATGTAGGTGTGACCGGTCACCCAACCCACGTCGGCGGTGCACCAATAGACATCGCCCGGACGGTAGTCGAAGACGTTTTCGTGCGTGTAGCTGGCCCAGACCAAATAGCCGCCGGTGGTGTGCAGCACACCCTTCGGTTTGCCCGTGCTGCCGGACGTGTACAGAATGAACAGCGGGTCTTCCGCCGACATCGGTTCCGGCGGGCAATCGGGCGACGCGGCCGCCAGCACCGCGGTGTAGTCATGGTCGCGGCCGGCGACGTGACTGACGGCGGCGCCGGTAATTTTGGCAACGATGACGTTCTTCACACTCGGGCAGTTTTTCAGCGCCGCGTCGGCATTCGCCTTCAAAGGCACCGAGCGCCCACCGCGACGACCTTCGTCGGCGGTGATCAGCAGCGACGAATCGCAATCCTGAATACGGTTGGCCAGGCTGTCTGGGGAGAAACCCCCGAACACAACCGAGTGGATAGCGCCGATGCGGGCGCAGGCCAGCATCGCAACCGCGGCTTCCGGCACCATCGGCAGGTAGATCGTCACCCGATCCCCGCGTTTGGTCCCCAAAGCCTTCATCGCGTTCGCCAGTCGGCAAACCTGATCGTGAAGCTCCCGATAGGTCACATGGCGGCTGGAGTCTGGATTGTCACCTTCCCAGATGATCGCTGTCGCGTCCGCGCGATCGGCCAGGTGCCGGTCGATGCATGACACGCTGGCGTTCAGAACCCCGTCTTCAAACCATTTGATCGAAACATCGCCGGTGAAACTGGTATTCTTGATCTTGGTCGGGAACGTTATCCAGGCAAGCCGCCTGGCTTCGTTCGCCCAATATACGTCCGGATGTGTCGAGGCTTGCTGATAGGCCTCCTGGTATCCGGCGGCATTCACATGCGCCGTTTGGGCGAAATCGGTTCGCACCGGATAGAGCTGGTCTCGGCTCGGTGTTTTTTCCACGGACTGTTTCCTTAGCTACCCTGTGAGCCCCGTTGTCGGGTGAGGCCTATCTGATTTCAGCGACCCCGGGGAACAACGATCACTCCATCACGGATCTCGGCGTAAACCGGCGTCAAACGATCGCCCCGGCACGGTCCTGAGATACACATTCCATCGGCGATTGTGAACTCCGCACCATGAGTTGCGCAGATCAGGTGGCGGCCATCGATCGACAGGAACCGGTTAGGCGTCCAATCGAGTGGCGTACCGATATGCGGGCAGGCGTTTTCATAAACATAGACGTGGTCGTTTTGGCGAACTGCCACAAGCCCGGTGAAAGCGCCATCGACGCCGGGAAAGCCAATGGCGCCGTTTTCAGGGATGTCGGAGATCTTGCATAAACTGCGCATGTCGGGTCGCATCAGGCCTGGCATCCGGCCATCCGGCACAAGTGGTCCCAGTGCGGCTTCGAGATAGCCATCACGGAAAGCCGCGATTGACGCACCAGCGCGATGTCCGCCAGCGTCGGGTCGGCCTTGATGTGAGCCAGGGTGACTGGTTTCGGCAAGGGACGAACCGCCTTCATATCGACGCACACCCAGTCTCCGGTCTCCGCCGTCGGGTCGGGGTAGGCCGATCGCGCTACTTCCACGATGCCAACGATCTCCTTGCCCACGTTCGAGTGATAGAAGAACGCCAGGTCACCCTTGCACATCGCCTTGAGGTTGTTTTTCGCCGTGTGATTGCGCACGCCGGTCCACGGCTCGACTCGGTTCGAGACCTGTTGATCCCAGGAAAACGCCTCTGGCTCCGACTTCACCAACCAATAGGCGGTCATGATATCTCCAAAACTGATGTCCCCGCGAACGGGCTATCACACGATAACGGGCTATCACACGATCTTGTCACCGGCGCCGCGGACTATTCAATGCCCGTTATCCAGGCGTTCTATCAAGCGGCATGGACATCGCCCCTGTTCGTTGGTGGGACAGCGTTGGACGCTGGAGGCACGCGGGCCGGTGCGCTTCCTACAGCGGCCAGGAGCGGTCACAAATGCTGCGTGTCAACGATCCCCATCGCCTGCCGCATGAAGCCGCGTTTTATCGGACCCAGGCTATTGACCGCATTGATGCCCAGGTCTCGCGCAATACGGACAGCCCGGCGGTCAGTGCTGAAAAGGCGGTCTAATCCGTCGGTCATCGCGAACATCAACAGGTTGTCCGATTGCCGGACGCGCTGATAACGTTCCAAAAGCGCGTCGCCGCCGACATCTTCGCCTGTCTGAATCGCCGTTATGATCAGTTCGGCTAACGCGATTCCATCACGAAATCCCAGATTCAACCCTTGTCCCGCGATCGGATGAATACCGTGAGCAGCGTCACCGGCCAGGGCCAGTCGCCGATCAACATACCGATGGGCGATCATCGCGGACAGGTTGTAGCTCCATCGCGACCCAACCGCGCGGATCGCACCTAACTGCGCACCCAGCCGCCGACCGGCTTCTCGCGCAAACCGCTTATCGTCTAGTGCCAGGAAGAATGGCGCATCCTTCGTGCGTTCAGTCCACACGATCGCCGAAACATGCTCGGCGCCGCCGGGCTCCACATCGGCACTTGGCCCCATCGGAAGGGCGGCAAACGGCCCAGCGGGCAGGAAATGTTCCAACGCCACATCGTGGTGCGGCCGCTCGTGTGCAATCGCGCACACGATTGCGGTCTGATGGTAGGGGATCCGAGTGACCTGGATGCCAGCATGCTCACGAAGCGGCGAGTTGCGTCCCTCCGCCGCGATGACAAGTCGGCACCGAATGATCGACCCATTCCCGAGCCGAACGACACAACCATCGTCCGAGCGCTCGACATTGGCTTCCGCTGACGCAAACAGATGCAGCTTGTCCTGCGCCGGAAAGCGGGCATTCAGCGCCTTGCGAAGCGATCGAGCCTCTACCATCCAGCCGAATGGACGCGGATCGTCGCCAGCCTCCCGATGATCAAAATGCAGGTGCAGCCGGGACGCGGCACGGCCGATGCGTCCGTCGGTGACCCGGATGTCCTTAATCGGGTTCGGGGGGACATTCAGGACATTCCAAAGCCCCGCGTCCTCCAGGAATACCCGAGATCCTGCCGCGATTGCGTACGCCCGGCCATCGAATGCCGGGTTCTCCATCGGCGGCAGCGCGGCCTTGTCGATCAACGCGACGGTGACTCCGGCGGCGGCCAACCGGCAGGCAAGCGTGCCTCCGACAGGTCCAGCGCCCATAATGCATACCTGAACGGACAATGGATCGGTCATGTCACTGCGATGGTCTGGCGGTTTGATTCCAGGTCGAGGCCGGCGGCGGCGGCCCGGAAGCCGGGTTCCAGCGGCCGGATTGTTTCAGCGCCTCCGCGACTTCCTTCGGCATGTAGGTCTCATCGTGCTTGGCCAACACTTCCGACGCGCGAAATACGCCATCCGATTGCGCCATACCGAGTACCACCACGCCCTGGCCCTCGCGGAAGAGGTCCGGAAGAATTCCTTTGAAAACGACCGCCACGCTGGCGTTGCCGTCGGTCACCTTGAAGCGCGCGCCGGCCTGCCCGCCCGACGACTTCTCCACGGTTCCGGCTTCCACCAGGCCGCCCAACCGAACCTCCCGCCCGCTTGGTCCAGACCTGGCCAAATCGGAGGGTGATACGAAAAACACTAAATTGTCACTAAACGCCGACAAGATCAGCGCGGCGGCAGAACCAAGGCCTATGAAGCTGACGAGGAAAACCAGCAGCCGCCGCTTTTTGCGGGTCATGTGCGATCCTGACCGCGACGGATATCGATCACCTGGAGCCGGCGGCGTGCCGAGCGAACGCGGAACAGCGCTTCAATGGAAAACACCACTGGCAGTCCGATCGCGATAACATAGGCCGCGAGGATATAAGGAAGATGTGTCAAGACATAACGTCCTCTGCCCTGGCGGAGGCTGCCTTGGTCATCAACAATGAGCGAATTCGCTGCTCCAACACCGCCGCCTGCGTGCGAGTGATGGTGATCGCGGCAAACAGCAGGGTGAACCCGACGGCGGATAGCAGCAGCGGCCATAACATGCTTGCAGCGATCGTCGGCGCGCCCGTCAGGCCGATGGAGGCTGGCTGGTGTAGCGTGTTCCACCAATCGACGCTGAATTTTATGATCGGGAGGTTGATCGCCCCGATCAGCGCCAGGATCGCTCCGGCTCGGTGACCGCGGGTTGGGTCGTCGAACGCCCGTACCAGGGCGATGTGCCCTAAATACAGGAGAAAAAGCACAAATACCGAGGTCAGGCGTGCGTCCCAGACCCACCAGGCGCCCCAGGTGGGCTTACCCCAAAGACTGCCGGTGGCAAGGCAAACCGCGGTGAACCCGGCGCCGACCGGACCGATCTCCGCCGCCGTGAGGTCAGCGAGCGGGTGGCGCCAGATCAACGACACAAAGCTGCACGCCGCCAGCGAGAAATATCCCGCCGAGGCCAACCAGGCGAACGGGACATGGACATACATGATGCGAACCGTGTCGCCCTGCTGCCAATCGTCCGGCGTGAAGAAAAAGCCCCATATCAGGCTACCAGCGGTCAGCAGTCCGCCGGACCAAAAAAGCCAGGGCAAAACCTTGTTGGACAGCTTTAGAAACTGCCGGGGATTGGCAAAGCGATGCAGCGTCATCCCTGGACGGCGCGGCGCGAAGGGTGGTCGTTTGTCCACAAGCGTCCTTTAGGCGATCGGGCGAACCCGGGAAAGCCGATGTCCATCCGGACTGGCTCGCGGTACGGCATCAACCTGCCAATTTGAAGGTGTGATTGCTCCGCGTGCCTGTCCAGTCGCGTCGTGCCACAGAGTGCCAATAAATCCGCGTTTTTCCCGCCACCCTGTTCACGCCAGGCTGGGGAGATTGCACGCCGACACCTCGGCTACGGTTGTCAGGCCTACGGCAGGAGTACCGTGCTTCCGGTCGTCTTGCGTGCCTCCAGTGCGATATGCGCCGCGCCGGCATCCTTAAGACTGAACGTTTGGTTCACCTGGATTTTGACCGCGCCGCTGCCGACCACATCGAACAGGTCGGCCGCCACGCGCTCCAGGTCACTCCTTTTCGCTGTATAGGTCACCAGCGTCGGCCGGGTCAGGAACAGGCTGCCCTTGGCGGCGAGCATGCCGATATCCACCGGCGGTACCGGTCCCGAAGCGCTGCCGTAGCTGGCCATCAAACCCAATGGCGCCAGGGAGTCGATGCTGGCCGTGAAAGTGTCCTTGCCCACGCTATCATAAACGACAGGCACCATCGCGCCGCCGGTGATACGCCTGACGTCCGCTGCCAGCGTCGCATGCCCGATGACCGTGTGGGCGGCGCCGTTGGCCCGAGCCAATGCCGCTTTTTCTTCGTTGGAGACAACCCCGATCACCGTCGCACCGATGTGCTTCGCCCATTGGCACATGATCAGTCCCACTCCGCCGG
>JAYUEJ010000223.1:0-2107 GCA_043739265.1 Rhodopila sp.
GACAATCGAAGCAGCCAGCGGCGGAACGGCCTGGTCCGCCAGCGGGGCCAGCCGTTCGGGA
The DNA here is from genome assembly GCA_043739265.1 of Rhodopila sp. GTDB lineage: Bacteria > Pseudomonadota > Alphaproteobacteria > Acetobacterales > Acetobacteraceae > Rhodopila. The sequence continues at coordinate 62 of JAYUEJ010000223.1, forward strand.
ATGGCGGTCACCGCTTCGGCGGGCAGCCGGCCCTCGCCGGACAACCGGTACCAACCGGTATAGGCACCGATCACCAGCACAACCCCCAGCAACAGCACCGCTCCCGCGGGCATCCCCCGCTCGGGCATCGGGATTGGGAACACGAGTTCCGTGCGGCGCCCGCAATCGGCCGCTTCGGTCTTGAAGCGGCGGACCATTTCCTCGGCGTCCAGGCCCAGGGCGGTGGCATAGGTGCGGACGAACGCCAAAGCATAAGCGTTGCCCGGCAATGTCGTAATACGCCCGTCCTCGAGCGATTCCAGGTGTGGCAGACGGATACGCAAACTGGAGGCAACGTCGTGCAGCGACAGGCCCAGGCGTTCCCGGGCAGCCCTAAGGTCGGCACCTGCCCGCGCAGCGGCCGGCAGCTCCGCCATCACTGGTGTGACGGTTGACATCATGGCCCGATTTTCAACCAGTTTCGACCTGCGTTCCTGCAGCACTGGAAGCCCCGTTCTTATTTCGACACATGCAGCGAAAATTCGCCGAAGCCCACCCGTTCAGGCAGGTCGGAAAGCCGTTTCTAGACCACACGAAAAGTTTTTCCAACGCCTTAAATCGAACGGTTTTTCATCTTGCGGCGAATCGGTGGCGGCGGAAGCGTTATTATTCCGCGCCGTGACAACGCGGCCAAACGGCCCGCGGTCAGGAGATAATGCCGTGCTCACGCGCCCAGGTTGCAATGGGGTCGCGCAATCCGATCCCACCGCCGCGCCGGATCGACGCCAGCACCGGGCGGAACGCCGCCAGATCGACCTGCGCGAACATCGCCTTGATCGGCAAGATGGCGCTGGCTGGCATTGACAGCGTCGTGATCCCGAGGGCCGCGAGTACGAGTGCCTCCAGCGGTCGGGACGCGGCCTCGCCGCACACGGAAACCGGAACGGTCGTTGCTCGCGATGCAACCACAAGCTGTTCGATCAGGTCGAGCACCGGCTGCGACAGGAAGTCGTAGCGGTCGTACAGCGACGGCGTGCCACGATCCGCCGCGAACAGAAACTGCAATAGATCGTTGGAGCCAACAGAGATGAAATCGGCTTCTTTCAGCAGTTCGGGAAGCTGCCACATCAAAGCGGGGATCTCCAGCATGGTGCCGATACGCAGCGTTCCGGGGGTGGGCCGGACCCGCCTGGCCTCGGCCAGCAGCAGGGCTTTGGCGGCGCGAAATTCGGTCACGGTGGCGACCATGGGGAACATCACCGACAGGTCGCGCCCGCCGGCGGCCAGCAGCAAGGCGCGAAGCTGCCGCCGCAGCAGCGCCGGGCGATCCAGCCCGACCCGCAAGGATCGCCAGCCCATGGCCGGGTTTTCCTCTTCCGTGACGGTGCCGGGCAGCAGCTTGTCGGCACCCAGGTCCAGGGTGCGGAACAGCACCGGTTTGTCGCCGGCCTCGTCCAGGACCCTGGCGTAGATCGCGGCTTGTTCGGCCACGTCGGCGACGGACCCGCGCGCCAGCATGGCGATTTCGGTGCGGAACAGGCCGACGCCGTCGGCACCGGTGCGCGCAAGCTGCGGCAGTTCCATGCCAAGCCCGATGTTGAGCATCAGCTTAAGCCCAACGCCGTCCGCCGTGGTGGCAGGACGCCCGCGCCAGCTCGCAAGTTCGGCATATTTCGCGCTGCGAGCCTCCCGCGCTCGGGAATAGGCCTGCCGGACCTCGGTTTCGGGCCGCAGGATAAACTGGCCCTCATCGGCATCGATCACCGCGTCGTCGCCTTGTTCGGCGCTGTCCAGCATGCCGCGCAGGTTGCCGAGCGCGGGAATGTCCAACGCCCGCGCCAGGATCGCGGCGTGGCCGGACGGGCTGGCTTCCTCGATCGCGACGCCGACGATGCCGCGGGCATGCCAGTCCAGCAACGCGGCCGGGCCCAGGCGGCGGGCCAGCAGAATAGCCCCCTCGGGCACCGGAACGGCGGGAACGTCGCCGCTCAGGGCGGTCTGCAGGCGGTTGGCGAGATCCTCCATGTCGGCGAGTCGTTCCCGCAAATAGGGGTCGCCGATGCGGCG
>JAYUEJ010000224.1:0-2107 GCA_043739265.1 Rhodopila sp.
CGCCACGAAATCGTCCGCCGGTCTAACGGTGGTTGGCGTTCCGAGCCGGGATTTCAATCAGGAATATGCCGACGACGCGACGGTGAAGACGTTTTGCGAAACGCGTTTCAACATCGCTTTTCCGCTAACCGTTGTGTCCCACGTCACGGGGGACCACGCGGTGCCGTTTTACGCCTGGGTCAAGGCGCAGAAGCAATGGCAGCCGGCCTGGAACTTCAACAAGGTGCTGATCGGTCGTGACGGCCGCATTGCCGGCACGTTCGGATCGGGCGATGAGCCGGACGGGCCGGCGCTGTCCCACGCCATCGATACAGAGTTGGCACGCACGGTCTAGGGCCTGTCGTCAATTGAGCCAACAGAGTGCGGCGACCATGTGAACCGCGGCCAGAAAGTTTCTGGAGGTCTTGTCATAACGTGTCGCAATGGCACGGAACTGCTTGGCCCAGCAGAAGAAATTTTCCATCAAATGGCGCGCCTCATACAGTACTTTATCATATGTTCTGGGGTTCTTCCGGTTCTTTTTCGATGGGATCACGGCGGTTTTCCCCGCGGCTTCAAGCGGTTCGATCACCCGCTTGTCCGCGTCGTAAGCTTTGTCCGCAAGCAACGCTTCTGCCGCCATCCCAGGCACCAGCGCATCTGCCCCGGCGAGGTCGTGGACCTGCCCGGCGGTTAGGATGACCTTCAGTGGATTACCCAGGGCGTCCACCAAAACGTGGATTTTCGTGCTCAGGCCGCCTTTGCTTTTCCCAATTGCCTGGTCTTCTCCAGCTTTTTTTTGGCGCCGGCGCTGTGCTGATGGGCACGCACAATGGTGCTGTCGATCATCGCGTACTCATTGTCCGCGTCCACAACCAGAAGGGCGAGGATAGTGAGCCATACGCCACTTTTGGCCCAACGGCTCCATCGCCGGTGGGTGTTGTTCCAGTCGCCAAATCTCTCGGGAAGGTCACGCCAGGGCATACCGGTGCGGTACCGGTGTATCACCGCATCGACGAACCGGCGGTTATCGGCCGCAGTGACGCCGACGGAACCCGCCCGTCCTGGTAACTCGTTTCTGATCAGCTCCCATTGGTCATCACGGAGTTGGTGGGGGCGCATGGGGTCAACCTTGGTTCAAGTTGACACCCCATGAATCGAAGAACCCGCCGCGCCGGAAGCTGCAATCGGACGATCGGGACGCTTTGTCAGGCACTGTGGCCGATCAGACTCGGTCAGGCCCGAAAGACGGTTCTACACGATCAACCAATCCCGACGAAATCCGCCACTTTATCGGCCAAAGAGCCCAAATGAGTTCCGCCGATCGCTACATTACAAATTGACGACAGGCCCTAATGTGGCGTGTCGTTTTTTTGGTGGTGGCGGCGGGTGTGGGTGCCAGAACCGGGCGCTTCTCGGCCTTGTGAACGACTGAGGGCATTCGGCGTGGTCGTTGTATTGCTGGCCGGGTGCTCCGGCTTTCTCCGTGCAGAAAATTAAAAAAGAGTGAACGAACCCGCGGTTGCCAGCCGCCCGGTGGCTGGGAAACTCTGTCTTTTCGGCGTCCGGAAACAGACAAGGATCCCCCAAAACATTCTCATCCGTAATGGATTCGGGGAGGCTTTCGAAACGGGTGCCATTGGTGATGCCAGGACTCCGGTAATTGATGGCAACGGGCGCATTTGTCAGGGGATTGCCGCGTCGCTGTGCGGCTCGCGATGACTGTCGCAGGGCGCTCGCAAGGATGCCACTGCATTTTTGGCGGCGGCCAGGTCCGCGATCGTGTGTCCATCCAACACCGCCATAAACGCCGCCATTGCCGTCTTCAACACATGCGGCACGCCGCTATCGGGCTGTACCACGCCCTCGCGGTTCGGCACCCATGCCCAGGCGGGTTCGGTGCGGCGGATAACGTCGCCGACCCGGATCCCTGCCGCGGGCCGGGCAAGACGCAGCCCGCCGCGCGGCCCGCGCAGCGTCACCACATCGCCGCCATGGGCCAGATGCTGCACCACTTTCATCAGATGATTGGCCGACATCCCGTACGCCTGCGCGATTTCAGCGATGGTGACGAACCGATCCGGATGCAGGGCGAGATAGGTCAATACATGCAGCGTGCAGGTGGAGA
>JAYUEJ010000225.1:0-2105 GCA_043739265.1 Rhodopila sp.
GACCTGGGGCAGACCTTCGCCGCGGAACGCAACAAGCTGTCGCCGGAGCAAATCCGCACCAAGGAAAAAGAAATCCAGGAGCGGGCGACCGAAGCCCAGCGCCGGTTCGGCGAGCGCAACCGGATTATCCAGGAAGCCGGCCAGTACATCATGATGCAGGTCAACCGCACCATGGAGCAGGTCGCCCAGCAGGTCGCCCTGTCGCGGGGTGTCAATCTGGTGCTGAACCGAGCACAGATACTCGGCACGACCGCCGATTTCGACCTGACTCCGGCTGTCGCCGAGGTGCTGAACAAGGCGCTTCCCACGGTGGTCGTGCCGCCGGACGGCGTATCGCCGTTGGCCTTGAACGCCCCGCCTGGCAAGGCCGCTGCCGGCGCACCGTCTGCGGCCGGCCCCGCGACGGCGGCGGCTCCGCCAGCCAAGCCGCCTCAGAAGCACTAACCGTGGCGTCCGTCCCATTGCCGACCGGTGGCGACCGTTCGGCACTGGCGGGCGATCCCCGCTTTTTCCGGCGTGTCGGCCCGCACACGCTGGCCGCCGTCGTCGATGCGGCCGCGCTCGACGGCCAGGGGGGCAGGGGGGATGCCGAGGCCCCACCGCGCCGGCTGATGCTGCATCGCATTGCCCCGCTGGCGGTGGCGGCCGGCGAAGACGTCAGCTTCTGCCTCAATAACCGCAAATATGTGCCGGCCCTGACGGCCACCCGGGCCGCCGCGGTGATCGTGCATCCGGACATGGGCCACCTGGTGCCCGCAACGACCGTGGCGATCGTCGCCGCCGATCCATTGGTCGCCTGGGCCAGGGTAGCGGCGCTGTTCCATCCGCTGCCACCGGTGACCCCCGGCATTCACCCGTCCGCCGTCATCGCTGCGTCGGCCCGCATCGACCCGACGGCAGAGGTCGGGCCGCTGGCGGTGATCGGGGAGAACGTGACGATCGGCCCGCACGGCCGCATCGGTGCGATGGTGGTGATCGGCGATGGTGTCCAGATTGGCCGGGATATCCGGATCGGCTCGCACGCCTCGTTGTCCCACTGCCTGATCGGCGACCGGGTCTATATCTATCCCGGGGCGCGGATCGGCCAGGACGGATTCGGGTTCGCGATCACGCCGGAAGGATTTCAAACCGTGCCGCAACTCGGCCGGGTGCTGATCGAGGACGATGTCGAAGTCGGCGCGAACACCACGATCGACCGCGGCACGCTGGAAGACACGATCATCGGCGCCGGCTCGCGGATCGACAATCTGGTGCAGATCGGACACAACGTCCGTATCGGCAAAGCCTGCGTGATCGTGGCTCAGGTGGGCATATCCGGTTCAACCGTGCTGGAGGATCAGGTCGTGCTGGCCGGCCAGGTGGGCGTCGCGGGCCATTTGCGGATCGGCACCGGGTCGCGGATCGGCGCCAAGGCGGGCGTGATGGCCGATGTGCCGGCACGATCGGACCTTGTGGGTGCGCCGGCCCAGCCGGTGAAAGCGTTCTTCAAAGAAGTCGCAACGATCCGGCGCTGGATCCGCGACGGCGGCGTTCCCGCCCAAACCGGCAAGCGCGGCGCCAAACCGAACCCTGACGTGGATTGAACATAATGGACGAACCCCAGAGCCGGACGCCCGAGGCCGATACGATCCCCCAGGCTGGCTTGATCCCCCAGGCTGACTCGATCCCTAAGGCTGGCACGATTATCGAGCGGATCGATATCCATCGGATCATGCACGACATTCCGCACCGTTACCCGTTCCTGCTGTTGGACCGGGTCGTCGATGTGGTGCTGAACACGTCCGCGGTCGGGGTCAAGAACGTCACGGCCAACGAGAACTTCTTCGCCGGCCATTTCCCCAACCATCCGGTCATGCCGGGCGTGCTGATCATCGAAAGCATGGCGCAAACCGCGGCCGTGCTGGTGGTCGAAACGCTGGGTCCGGACGCCGCCGGCAAGGTGGTTTATTTCATGTCGATCGAGGGCGCGAAATTCCGCCGCCCCGTACTGCCCGGCGATCAATTGCGCATCCATATCGTCAAGCAGCGCAACCGTGGCAATGTCTGGAAATTCCATGGCATCGCCAGGGTCGATGGGGTCGCGGTGGCGGAGGCGACCTACTCCG
>JAYUEJ010000226.1:0-2105 GCA_043739265.1 Rhodopila sp.
GAGATGGGACGCGGCTATATCCTGCCCTTCCCCATCCTGCCGCGCGGCCGTTTCCGTTCGGTGTTTCAGCCGACTCCGATGTCCACCTGCCAGGGCAACCTGCCGCTGCGCCTGGATGTGTTCGACGCTGACGGAACGAAACGCGGCGAACGATTCCTGGGCTGCCTGCCACGCGACCACGGCCTTGCGATGGACATGGATGATTTCGACGTGGAGCAAGGCCACGGCGAACTCGTCTATGATTTCAGGGATGGCGGCGAAGCGGATGGCTGGATGCATGCGCTGTTCCGTTATGAGGACCGGACGTCCGGGCACGCCGCTGAATCCAGTTTTGGCGCCCACATCTTCAACACCGCGATGACGTACCGGGATGAGCCGCAATCCTACGCCGGCCCGCCGCCCGGCCTGTCCACGCGGCTGTTCCTGAAGCTTGGCGTCCTGAAGCTGGGGGACCGCGCCCGGCACAGCTTCGCGGCGCTGATCTACCCGGCGTCTGGCCCGTGGCATCCGATGTCGTCCACCACGCTGCAACTGCATGACGGCACCGGTGCGTTGCTCGGCGAAGCGGCGGTTTCCATCGCCTGTTCAGGGTCGGCGATCGTCTGGCCCCATACCGCGTTCGACGCCGGGCTTCTGGCGGCGGCTGGGCCGGATGGCTACGTTCTGGTGCGCGATCCGACCTGCCGGCTGTTCGGCTATCACGGGCTGATGGACGCGGCCGGCGGCTTTTCGCTGGATCATATGTTCGGCTTCTGATGCCGAAACAATTTCGCCACCCCTGTTGCACGGAACACACGCTTGCGTGCGTTCTGGTGGATATTATCGACTTTTTTGCAACGATACTGATTTTCTGATTGCGGCTCGCCTCACAGATGCGGCAGAAATGTGGCGTGCGTTGTCACGATATCGCGAAGACACTTAGTTGTTTATGCCGCTTTTCGCGAAACCAACTATTGCGGCAGAGTGCCAGAATGTCACAACTCGTTACGCATAAGGCAGGATAATGACACACGCCACTCAACTTGCGGTCGAAGAGCATGTCCATGGCCAGACAGTCTGGGTCGCGCTGCGCGCCCGCGGCGCCGACTGGTCGTGGCTGACACCCGACGAAGCGGTCGAACTCGGCCGAGCGTGGATCGAGAAATACAGTGCCGCGCCACCAATGGCGGATTGATCCGCAAAATGTGTAGTCAATCCGAACACCCCGGTCGTAACTAAAGCACTCTCTGCGTGTTACTAAGTGTCACGTCATGCAGGGGATAGTTATGAACATCGGCAAAATCGGATTGATGGGGGCGCTGGCCGCCCTTTTGGCGCTGCCGGCGGTTGCGCAAACGACCCAAACAAGTCCAGCCAAGCCTACGCCGTCGATGCCCGCGCCCAGCCCGGCGACCACGCCCAGCCCGGCGGCTACGCTCAGCCCGGCCAAACCGGCTCCGCTCGCGACCGTGCCCAGTGCCACGACCGGTGCCCGGCCGATGGCATCCACCAATGCGACGCTTGTCGATGTCAACACCGCGTCACCTGAAGACCTCGACAAACTGCCCGGAATCGGCAAGGCCCGGGCCGATGCGATCGTGAAAAATCGTCCCTACAAAGGTAAGGACGATTTACTGAACCGGCATATCATCCCGCCGAATGTCTATAACGGCATCAAGGACAAAATCGTCGCCAAACAGGGCTAGGCGGCAACGGCCTGTTACCGTCTTGGCGGCTTTGCCGCCGTCCAGACGGTAATACCAAATGTGACGCTATTATCGCCTGCGCTCAGGCCCAGGTGTCGCCGGTCCATCCGTTTTCGTCGTATTCAGACATGCACTGATCGACCAGGGCTTCCATTTTAGCCATATCTCCCCCCTTCTCCGCCCCCGTCAGCGTTTGCGCTCGGATATCCTCCCATCCGCCGGCATAGTTCCGTTCGTAAAGCTCGTGCCTGCCGCCAAATTCGGTGCCGACGCAGTCCCAGAGCAGTTTCAGGATCTTGATCCGCTCCTTGTATTCGATCCCGTGTGAGCCGCGGACGTATTGCTTCAGATACGGATCGATCGCCGGATTGGCGAAGTCCTTCACCGATGACGGCAGATAGATCAGGCCGGAGGTTACCG
>JAYUEJ010000227.1:0-2102 GCA_043739265.1 Rhodopila sp.
GCGCTACCACAGCAAGCCGCATGCCAATGTGGCAGCATCCCACAAGTCTCTGAAACCGCGAAGAAATGAAAGAAAGCAGGCGGACCTGATCCGGCAAAATCTACCCAGTGGATAAAATCTGACGGAAGTAGCCGTCATACTTCACCACTAGCCATTGATTTGGTGGGCCGGTTCACCCACCGTTTAGTCTCTTATCGCCTGACTCTTGACATTTTTCGCACGAAAAATCCGTTGTGATTGAGAAGTCGCGGTGCGATGTTCGGCGTGCCGTAATGGCCTGAACCCATAGGGTTCTTATCCTTTACACCCGCTGATGCGGGAACAATCGGGCGGATGTGAATCGGCGGGTCATCCAAATTTTTCCGAACGGCCGAGGGAAGGGTTTTGCCTTTTTGGGTTCCGGCTCGTCCGGCTTAGGACGTAAGGCGACGCCCAACCATAAGCGAGTCGGCCAGTATGTCCCTCCTCGCCATGGTTCGGCTCTTCCGCTGGCGGATTTCACGCATCCCGGGCCGGGTCGTCAGTGGGGTATGTGACCGAAGGGCGCGGGCAACTATCGGCGATGCCAGATGGTCGCGCGGTTTAAAGCAAGCAATTTTCACCACGGAGACAGAACGAGGTACGCGGAGTGCCACCGAGAAGGAAAGAATGGTGCCTCGCGCGCGGCGCTGTTGGCTGGCACAGGCGGGCGATCCGTGCGGTACTATGGCCGTTCTGGCCTATCCGAACGGGGGCAGCAGCCGTGCTTCTCCGTGGCTCTCCGCGTTCCTCGTTCTGTATCCGTGGTGAAAATTGTTTGCTTGCCGCTGATCGCAAACCCCCGGACGAGCCAAGTTATAAGGAAAAGGCAACGACACCAACATGAAGCAATCATATTCGGGTGGCGCCGAAGCGTTGGGATCGGACCACCGCGGCCGGACCTGTAATTTACCGGCGTCAACCTTTCGTTAACATTTACCTGTCATCCTCCGGGAATGAGCACTTCTCCCCCCGTACCCAAAACGGACGATACGCCCGAAGCGCCGGCGAAAAAGCCTGACAAGCGCAAACTGATTTTGATCGCGGTGCCGGTCGTGCTGCTTCTGGCCGGCGCCGGCCTATGGTTCACCGGGGTTCTGCCGCATGTCTTGGGCATGGATAAGCATGAGGAACACGCGGAAGACTCCGCCAAAGCGGTTCCGCCCAGTTATGTCGATGTTCCGGAAATGGTGGCGAACCTAAACAGTACTTCGCACAAGCCCAGCTATGTAAAGCTTGTCGTGCGCATTGAAGTTCCGAAACCCGAGGACGCGGAAAAAGTAAAAACCGCACTGCCCCGGGTGCAGGACCTGATCCAGACCTACCTGCGCGAAATGCGGCCCGAGGAACTGCGCGGGTCCGCCGGAACGTACCGGCTGCGGGAGGAACTTCTGGTACGCGCCAACGCCGCCGTCGCCCCGGCCAAAGTCAGTGACATCCTTTTCACACAGATGTTGATCCAATGAGTGAAACGACGGAGCAATCCGAGGAAGATCTTGCCGCCGCCTGGGGCGCGGAAACCGGGGCGGATACAGCGGTGGATGCCGCGCAGGCGGCACGCGAACTCAACCAATCGGAAATCGACAACCTGCTTGGTTTCGACAAAGGACGGCCGGACGGCGAATCCCGCACCGGCATGGAGCAAATCATCAGTTCCGGCCTCGTCTCTTACGAGCGCCTGCCAATGCTGGAGATCGTGTTCGACCGGTTGGTCCGCATCATGTCCACCAGCCTGCGCAACTTCACGTCAGATAACGTGGAGGTCGGGATCGACAACATCCTGTCGTTGCGGTTTGGCGACTACCTGAACTCCATTCCCCTGCCCGCCATGCTCGCGGTGTTCAAGGCCGAGGAATGGGACAACCAGGGCCTGATGATCATCGATTCCGCGATGATCTACTCGATCGTCGATGTGCTGCTGGGCGGCCGGCGCGGCACAGCGGCGCTGCGGATCGAAGGCCGTCCCTACACCACCATAGAACGCACGCTGGTGGAGCGGCTGATCCAACTCGTGCTGACGGACCTGTCCACCAGTTTCGACCCCTTGTGCCCGGTCACGTTCCGGTTCGAACGGCTGGAGGTCA
>JAYUEJ010000228.1:0-6347 GCA_043739265.1 Rhodopila sp.
CGTCGGCAATTCAAATCCGCCCCAGCAACGAACTGCCGGAAACCCTTATATCTCAGACTCTTCCGAGAGGATTTGGTTTGGTGAACCGGACACTAATGAGCCGAACAATGACGTATCAGGCAGTTAGAGGAACCACACCATGTCCACGCGACGTCAGTTTTTAGGCGCAACGGCCGCCACCTTGGCGATGCCCTCGCTGGCACGGGCCGCCTCCAGCCGCGTCCTGAAATTCATCCCGCAATCCGACCTGACTGTCATCGATCCGATTTGGTCCACCGCCTACATCGCCCGCAACCACGGCTATATGGTGTTCGACACCTTGTTCGGCATGGACGCCCAATATCGCATCCAGCCGCAAATGGTCGGCGCGGTGAAGATCGAGGACGACGGCAAGCGCTGGGAGCTCACCCTGCGCGACGGGTTATTGTTCCACGATGGAGAGAAGGTCCTCGCCCGCGACTGCGTCGCCTCCATCCGCCGCTGGGCAGCGCGCGATGCGCTCGGTGGCGTCCTGATGAAAGTCACGGACGAACTTTCCGCGCCGGACGATCGCACGATCCGGTTATGGCTGAAGAAGCCATTCCCCCGGCTGGCCTACGCACTCGGCAAAACCTCCACGCCTATGTGCGCGATGATGCCGGAGCGGTTCGCCAACCTCGATCCGTTTAAGCAGATCGGTGAACTGGTCGGCAGCGGGCCGTTCCGTTTCAAGGCGGATGAGCGCGTGTCGGGTTCCCGAGCGATTTACGAGAAATTCGACCGCTATGTCGCTCGTCCTGAGGGCATTCCCGGGTGGACGGCAGGCCCGAAAATCGTCAACTTCGACCGTGTCGAGTGGCTCACCATCCCCGACGAAGGCACCGCCGCCGGCGCGTTGCAGGCGGGCGAGATGGACTGGTGGGAAATTCCGACCGATGACCTGAAGCCGGTGATGCTGAAAGCGGGCCACATCAAGGTCGAGATCAAAGACCCCACCGGCGTCATCGGCTTTCTGAAGATGAACTGCCTCCAACCGCCGTTCGATAATCCCGGCGTCAGGCGGGCGTTGCTCGGGGCGTTCAACCAGGAGGATTTCGTGACCGCCATCGCAGGCACCGATCCGAAGATGTGGCGCACCAACGTCGGCGTGTTCTGCCCCGGCACCGAACTCGCGACCGACGTGGGGATGGAGGTGATGACCTCCCCGCGCGACATGGCGAAGGTCAAGACGGCGCTGAAAGAGGCGGGATACGCCGGTCAGACGGTGGCGGTGATGGTCGCCACCGACACGCCATACCGCAAGGCGATGGCAGATGTCGGGGTGGATGCCATGAAACAGGCCGGCATGGCGGTGGACTACCTAGCCATGGACTGGGGCACGGCGGTTGCTCGGCGGGAGAAGAAGGCACCGATCGACCAGGGCGGCTGGAGCGGGTTGTTCACGACGCTGTCGGGTCTGGACCTGCAGGGGCCGTCGGGCCACGCGTTCCGCACCAGCGGCGAAACCGGCTGGTTCGGCTGGGTCAGCAGCCCGCGAATCGAGGAACTGCGCGGCCAGGGGCTGGATGCCAACGATCTGTCGACTCAGCAGCGGATCGCACAGGATATCCAGCGCCAATGGTGGATCGATGTGCCGCACACCCCGATCGGCCAGTGGTTCCAGCCGACGGCCTCACGCGATACCCCGGAGGGGATGCTGGATGGGTTCCCGGTGTTTTGGGGTGTGATGCGGACGTAGTAACTCCAAACGGGGCAAAGGCCGACTTGTTCGGCACCCCGACCACGTCATGCCGCCGAAGGTCGGCATCCAAAGTCTTTGCGCCTATCCAAGGAAAGACGTGGATGGTGCTCCTTCGGCGGCATGACGTGGAGAGCGCGCTTTCGTAGGGGCATGCCTGGCGGGGGCCGGGGCAGCGCCCCGCGCTTGCTGCACTGCATCACCTTGCCGGGTTACCCACGATACGCTAGCAAGCGGGCGACCTTCCGAGCAGCCCGCTTACGGCTGCTGTCTTGGTGGGCTCCGTTTCATGCCACATGGCGCCGCGGCGGCGCCCCGCGAAGGAAATTCCCATGGCCCGCAACAAGATCGCCCTCATCGGCGCCGGTAACATCGGCGGCACGCTCGCCCACCTGATCGGCCTGAAGGAGCTTGGCGACGTCGTCATGTTCGACGTGTTCGGCGGCGTCGCGGCCGGTAAGGCGTTGGATATCATGCAATCCGGCCCGGTCGATGGCTTCGACTCCGCGATGTCCGGCGGCTCCGATTATGCCGCGATCAAGGACTCCGATGTGGTGATCGTCACCGCCGGCTTCCCGCGCACCCCCGGCATGTCGCGTGACGACCTGATCGGCAAGAACGCCGGCGTCATCGCCCAGGTCGCCGAGGGCATCCGCAACAACTGCCCGAACGCGTTCGTCATCTGCATCACCAACCCGCTGGATGCGATGGTGTGGGTGATGAAGGAGAAGTCCGGACTGCCGGCCCACAAGGTCATCGGCATGGCGGGCGTGCTCGACAGCTCCCGCTTCCAGTTGTTCCTGGCGCAGGAATTCGGCGTGTCCGTGCAGGACGTGCGGGCGTTCGTGCTGGGCGGCCACGGCGACACGATGGTGCCGCTGACGCGTTACTCGACCGTCGCCGGCATTCCGGTCCCCGACCTGATCAAGATGGGCTGGACGACACAGGCGAAGATCGACGCGATTGTGGAGCGCACCGCCAACGGCGGCGGCGAAATCGTCAAACTGCTGGAACGCGGCAGCGCTTTCTACGCCCCGGCGGCCTCCGCGATCGCCATGGCCGAGGCCTACCTGAAGGACAAGAAGCGCGTCCTGCCCTGCGCCGCTTACCTGACCGGCCAGTATGGCATCAAGGACATGTATGTCGGCGTCCCCGTGGTGATCGGCGCCGGCGGTGTGGAGAAGATCATCGAGGTCGAGCTGAACGCCACCGAAAAGGCGGCCTTCGACAAATCCTGCGCGGCCGTGCGGGAACTCATCGACGCGTCGCGCAAACTGATCGGTTGAGGAACCCGCAATGAACATCCACGAATACCAAGGCAAGGAACTGCTGAAGCGCTACGGCGTCACGGTTCTGGACGGTTATGTCGCCTGGACTCCGGAAGAGGCCGAGGCGGCCGCCGCGAAGCTTCCTGGCCCGGTATACGTGGTGAAGTCACAGATCCATGCGGGCGGCCGCGGCGCCGGCCGCTTTGCCGACGATCCCAACGGCAAGGGCGGCGTGCGTCTGGCGAAGTCCGCCGCCGAGGTGCGCGCCGCCGCCGAGGCGATGATCGGCCACACGCTGATCACCAAGCAAACCGGTGAGGCCGGCCGTCCCGTCCGCCGCGTCTATGTCGAAGCCGGCTGCGATATCGCGCGGGAACTGTATGTCTCGGTGCTGGTCGATCGGATCAGCGGCCGGGTGACCATCATCGCCTCGACCGAAGGCGGCATGGAGATCGAACATGTGGCCGAACACCAGCCGGAGAAAATTCTTCGCGTTGGCATCGATCCGGCGGCGGGCATTTCCGGATTCCATAGCCGCCGGCTGGCGTCCGGCCTCGGGCTGACCGGCAAGCAGGCGTCGTCGTTCGGGAAATTCATCAACGCCATGTATGCCGCCTTCATCGCACAGGATTGCGCGGTGATCGAGATCAACCCGCTGGTGGTGACCAGCGCCGGCGATGTGGTCGCCCTGGATGCCAAGGTCAGCTTCGACGACAGCGCGCTGTTCCGTCACCCCGAGCTGGAAAAGCTGCGCGATGAGGGTGAAGAGGACCCGAAAGAGCTGGAAGCCGCCAAATTTGAGCTGAACTACGTGGCGCTGGACGGCAATATCGGCTGCATGGTCAACGGCGCCGGGTTGGCGATGGCGACCATGGACATCATCAAGCTGTACGGCATGGCGCCATCCAACTTCCTGGATGTCGGCGGCAGTGCCACCAAGGAAAAAGTCACGGCGGCCTTCCGGATCATCCTGTCCGACCCGAATGTCGAAGGCATATTGGTCAACATTTTCGGCGGCATCATGCGCTGCGACATCATCGCCGAGGGTGTCGTCTCCGCCGCCCGCGAAGTGCAGCTTTCGGTGCCCCTGGTCGTGCGTCTGGCCGGCACCAACGTGGAACTGGGCAAGGACATTCTCGCGAAATCCGGCCTGCCCATCATCTCCGCCGACAATCTGGGCGACGCCGCCGCGAAAATCGTCAAAGCCGTCCGGGAGGCCGCATAGATGTCCGTTCTTGTTAATGCTTCGACGAAGGTCATCTGCCAGGGCTTTACCGGCGCGCAGGGCACGTACCACTCGGAACAGGCGATCGCTTACGGGACCAAGATGGTCGGTGGCGTGACGCCGGGCAAGGGCGGCTCGATACACCTGAACCTGCCGGTGTTCGACACGGTGTGGGAGTGCCGCGAGAAGACCGGCGCCGACGCGACCGTGATCTATGTGCCGCCGCCGTTCGCCGCCGATGCGATCCTGGAGGCGATCGACGCCGAGTTCCCGCTGATCGTTTGCATCACCGAGGGCATCCCGGTGTTGGACATGGTACGGGTGAAGCGCGCTCTGATCGGATCGAAGTCCCGTCTGATCGGGCCGAACTGCCCGGGGGTGATCACGCCGGACGAGTGCAAGATCGGCATCATGCCGGGACATATCCACAAGCGCGGAACGGTCGGAATCGTGTCTCGGTCGGGCACGCTGACCTATGAGGCGGTGGCGCAGACCACGGCGACCGGCATGGGGCAGACAAGCTGCGTCGGGATCGGCGGCGATCCGGTGAAGGGGACAGACTTCATTGAGGTGCTGGAGATGTTCCTGGCCGATCCGGAGACCAGGCAGATCATCATGATCGGTGAGATCGGCGGCAGCAGCGAAACCGACGCGGCCGAGTTCTTGTTCCGCAACAAAGTCAAGAAGCCGACGGTGGGCTTCATTGCCGGGGCGGCGGCACCTCCAGGCCGGCGCATGGGTCATGCGGGCGCGGTGATAAGCGGCGGCAAAGACACGGCGGACGCCAAGATGGACGCGATGCGCAGTGCCGGCATCCATGTCGCCGCCAGCCCGGCCGCCCTGGGCAGCACGCTGGTTGAGGTTCTGAAGGGGTAGTTCGGCTTTCGGCCGGGGCTTTGGCTCCGGCCTTGGAGGTCTAAGATGCACCTTTACTATGCCCCGGCTTCGCCGTTCGCTCGCATCGTGCGTGTCGCACTGATCGAGACCGGGTTGGACGCAAGCGTGGAGAAGCAGGAAGTCGCGCTCTACACGCCCGACTCGATACTTCTGCCGATCAATCCTGTCGGTCGGGTGCCAACGTTGATTCTCGGCGACGGCACGCTGCTGACCGAGAGTTTGTTGATTCTGCACTACATCGATATGCAACATTCCGGTTCGCGGTTGTTACCGCGCGACGGGTCGGACAACTGGCGCATTTTGTCGGAGATGGGGACGGCCGCGGGTCTTCTGGACGGCATCGTCGGCTGGGCACGGGCGACCCGTCCCCCCGAGAACGAACGCTCACCCCGCGTCATAGCCTGGGAGACGGCTCGGGTTAACCGTGTGGCGGATGAATTGGAGACGGCCGTGGCAGGTGGCGCCTACAGTGGACCGGTCAACGCCGCGCGCATTGTATTGGGTTGTGCGCTGGGCTGGTTCGAGCCGCGCCTGCCGGTGTGGAAATGGCGGGAAGGCCGACCGGCGTTGTCTGTCTGGTCTGATGCGATCACTGCGACGCCATCGTTTCAGGCAACCTTGCCGCCGCCGCTGTAAACAATGGTGAGTGGTTTCAGGGCCATTTCCGAACAGGGCCAGCGGCCGCTTACGGTTTGGGGCGAGCCATCGGCATGACCGCCATCCTTGCAGATATTCCCGCGGCAGATGGCCCAGCGACCCGCATGGACGTCGAGGCGGCGCTGTTCGGCAGGGACGCCCCAGTCCGCTTCGTCGGCTGGAACCTGGCCGCGATCGATCTTTCCCGACTTGATTTCTGGGGCTGCGCATTCTTTCGCTGCCGAGCGGGAGGGGCGGATTTGTCGTTCTGCGATTTGACCGTGGCGCGCTTTGAGTCCTGCGACTTGAACAACACCAATTGGCACGGCGCGAGCTTGTCCTCCGGCATTTTCCAGGACTGCAAACTGACTGGCGCTCAATTCGCCGACGCCCGCACACTCGGTTTGGTCTTCGCGCGATGCTTGCTGATCAACGCCCAACTGCATAAGTTTTCGTTTCGGAAGATGTCTTTGGACACGATCGATTTCCAGGGCGCCGACCTCACCGAGGCAGACTTCCGCGACGCGACGTTCGTCGGTTGCAACCTGCGAGATGCGAACGTGATTCAAGCTCGGTTTGAGGGCGCGGACTTGCGCGGCGCCGA
>JAYUEJ010000229.1:0-2094 GCA_043739265.1 Rhodopila sp.
CGTCAGCAGCGGCAGAATCGCCAGCACGACGGCACCGTAGGCCAGCATGACGTGCTGCCAGCCAACCTGCTTCATCCCGACCTCCAGGATCGACGGCCAGATCATGCCGGCGATATATTGTCCCGATGAAATCAACGCGATGGCGGTGCCGCGGCGGCGGTCGAACCAGCGGCTGACATAGATCGTCAGCGGGGCGAAGATCGCACCGTTTCCAAGCAAGCCGATCAACAGCCCATGGCCGACATACAGCGCCCAGATGCTGCCGACGCTGGACAGCGCCAGCCCCGCCGTGATCGACAGCGCACCCAGGGCGACGGTTGTCCGGATGCCGATCCGGTCTGCCAGCCAGCCCATCGGGATGCCGCCGACACCATTGCCGATCCACACCAGGGCACTGGCCATCGCCAGCACCGAGCGGTCGGTGTGCATCGCCGCTTGCATATCGCGCAGCCCGACAACCGCGATCAGCGGGGAGCCGAACGACAGCGACAGGATGGCCAATGCCACAAAGGCCGCCCGCCAGGAACGAGGAGATTCGATACTGCCCGAAAGGTCTCGTTGCACGAATGTATCCTTCTCGGCCGGTCCCTTAGGTCCGCCATCCGGTCGTTTGCTTGTGGCAAGGGGCGTTCTATAAGCCATTATCGAGTAACTTCCGGCAAGATCAACCCGGCATCCTGGAGATGGATATGACTGAACCGACCGGACCGCTAAAAGGCCTTCGCGTATTCGACCTGACCCGCGTGCTGGCGGGACCGACCTGCGCCCAAATGTTGGCGGACCTCGGTGCCGATGTGGTCAAGATTGAGCGGCCGGGCGCCGGCGACGACACCCGTGGCTTCGCCCCGCCGGTCATGCCGGGGACTCAGGAAAGCGCCTATTTCATCGGGGTGAACCGCAACAAGCAGTCGGTCACCCTGGATATCGGGCAAAAGGAAGGCCAGGATATCGCGCTGAAATTGATCGCCGATTGCGATATCTTTGTCGAGAACTTCAAGGTCGGTGCGCTGGCGAAATACGGCCTGGGGTATGAGCAGTTGCATGCGAAATTCCCACGCCTGATCTATTGCTCGATCACCGGCTTCGGCCAGACTGGGCCATATGCGCCGCGGCCGGGCTATGACAGCCTGATCCAGGCGATGGGCGGGGTCATGAGCCTGACCGGGGAGCCCGAGGGATTGCCGCAGAAAGTCGGCGTCCCGGTGGCCGATCTGTTCGCCGGCCTGTATGGCTGCATCGGCATCCTGGCAGCACTGCGCCATCGCGACCTGACCGGGCAGGGCCAGCAGATCGATATCGGCATGCTGGACACCTCTGTCGCGTGGCTGGCGAACCAGGGGATGAACTACCTGGCGACCAGTGAGAACCCGGTGCGGCTGGGCAACCAGCACCCCAACATCGCGCCGTATCAGGTGTTCCCGACCGAGGATGGCCACATCGTCCTGTCGGTTGCCAACGATCCCACCTTCAAACGGTTCTGCGAGGCGTTCGGCCTGACCCACATGCTGGAAGACCCGCGTTTCGTCACCAACGCCGCCCGCGTCGGCAACCGCCAGCTTGTCACCGACACGCTGACCCCGGTGATGCAGCAGCACAAAACGACCTGGTGGGTGGAGCAACTGGAAGCGCTGAAGATCGGCTGCGGCCCGATCAACAAGCTGTCCGAAGTGTTCGAGGACCCGCATGTCGTGGCTCGGAAAATGGTGCTGGAGATGGCGCACTCGTCCGGCCAGACCGTGAAGGTGATCGCGAATCCGGTGAAGCTATCGGAAACCCCGGTCGATTACCGCCTGCCGCCGCCGCTGCTGGGCGAACACACCGACGCCATTCTGGCCGACCGGTTGGGGCTGGATGCGGCGGCGCTGGCGGCGTTGCGTGCGAAGAACGTGATCTGATGTCAATGGGAGCGATTAGCGCGCGCGCAGGCTCCATCCCCTATCTGCTCGCGGGCAAATTCCGCCGGCTGGCGTTCGAGGAATGGGGGGACGCCAACGCCCCGCCCGTGGTGTGCGTGCATGGACTGACCCGCAACGGGCGGGATTTCGATGCGCTGGCCGCGGCTTTGTCCGGCCAATATCGGGTGATCTGCCCGGA
>JAYUEJ010000230.1:0-6330 GCA_043739265.1 Rhodopila sp.
ATCACCGGATCAAGTTTGCCCTCCCGCGCGATCGCGGTCACATCGCGGGCATATTTCTTCAATGCGTCGAAATTGGATTCCGCGTTCGGGCTGGTGACCTTGCGGCCCTTGCGAATGTCGTTGACCGCTTTCTCCAGCGCCTGGGGCGTCACCCCGCCTGCCTTCAACGCGCGCCCGGCGGCCGTACTGGATTCCGCCAGCGCCACCAGCAACCGGTCCTGCGCGACATACTCGTCGCCCGCGCGGATCGACGTCTGCTGCGCCGCATCCAGCACCCGCACCAGTTCCGGCGTAAGCTGCGGCTGCCCCGCGCCGCCGCCGCTGACCTTCGGCTGCTTGCCGACTTCCGCGTCATTGGCGACCGCCGCCGCTTTGGGATCGCCCGAAGCGGCGCGGATCAGGCTCGCCGCAGCGCCTTCTTCGTCATCCAGCAACGCCTTCAGCAGATGTTCCGGCGTGATGCGCTGGTGGAATTCCCGTATCGCGATCGTGCTGGCCGCCTGGAGAAAACCCTGGCAGCGTTCGGTGAATTTTTGAATATCCATGACATGTCCCTTTGGCTCAGGCGACCGCCCCTTCATGCCCCTGCGAGAGGCGACAAGAACAGGCTTCCCCATCGAAGTGGGGCCGTGCAGACTACCGCTCAAGAGGGGATTGATCCATGCGAATCGAATATCTCTACCGCTATCCCGTCAAGGGTCTGACCGCCGAGGCACTGGAACAGGCCGAGGTCGAGGCTGGCGGCGCCATCCCATGGGACCGCGCATTTGCTCTTGCACACGGCGATTCGGGGCTGGACCCGGCCAACCCGGCCTGGCTGCCGAAATGGAATTTCCTCTGTCAGATGAAGCACGCCAAGGCGGCGCTGCTGTTCAGCGTGTTCGACCCCGGTTCCAAAATTCTTCGCATTCGCGCGCCCGACGGCAGCGGGGTCGAGGCCAATGCCATGACGCCGGCGGGGCGGGCACGCATCGCGGCCTTCCTGACCGACTATATGGGCGAGGAAGCCCGCGGCCAGCCGGTTTTCCACCACATCCCCGGCCATGTGTTCGGCGACCAGCGCACCAAGGTGGTCAGCCTGAACAACCTCGCCAGTCTGCGGGACTACGAATCCAAGGTCGGCGCCCGTCGCCACCGCCGACGCTTTCGCGCGAATGTGTGGTTCAACGGTGCCCCAGCCTGGGCCGAACGGGACTGGATCGGGCGGGAGGTGCAGGTCGGCGGGGCGGTACTGCGCATTATCAAAGGCACCACGCGTTGTGCCGCTACCGAAGTAAACCCGGAAACCGGGGAGCGCGATGCCGATCCAGTCGCCGAACTTCGTTCCATTTATGGACACATTGATCTCGGTGTTCATGCCGAAGTCGTCGATGGCGGCCGGTTTGCAATCGGTGACGCAATGGAATTGTTAGAGATTTAAGCATGGCTTTATTTACGTTTCGAATTCGTAAGTTATTCGTGATCGAGTAATATTGAGAATAAAGTTGCAGACTAACGAAACTGTGAGTTATTAAACATCGTTTCCTCCCTTTACCTTATGCTGCGGGATTTTGGTCCCGCAGCACTTTTTTTCCCAAAAAATCGCCAGGGTTAGAGCCTACAGGGGCAGAGACCGCTCCCGGTTCGGACATCTGCGCCGCCACTCTTCGTTTCCTGTTTGGTAACCACCAATACGGAAATTGGACCACGGCAATCGCATTTGAACTGCCGCGGCCTGGCCTTGGTCGGCCTGATGGTTTTTGGCCGCTGGCATGGGGCGTTCAAACGGACCGATCTACCGCGGATGAATGTCGATAAACGCTGATGGCCGCCGTTAACGGTCGGGTTCGCGATGGTCGCCTTGCGGACATGCAGGGTTCGGCCCCGAACCAGAGTGTCATAACAAAAAGGCCGGGTCGTAAAACCCGGCCTTCGTACTCACAGATTCAAACCGATTTAACCCGCCGCTTCGACCATTGCCCGAGCGGACTGAATCACGTCCATCGCGGCATCCTCGACGGCGGTGTCGCGCTTGTCGGCGGCAGCGTAGGCGGCTTCCGCCTCGGCCAAACGACGTTCGGCGTCGGCCTTGTTCACTTCGGCCAGCGGGATCGCCTTGTTGGCCAGCACGGTGCAGCGTTCCGGGGTGACTTCAGCGAAACCGCCATCGACGAACAGCCGGTCGATGATCCGCTCGCCCTCATACAGGTCGATCGTGCCGCCGCGCAGCATGACGATCATCGGGGCGTGGCCTTCCAGCACCCCCATGTCGCCTTCAGACGCCGGGATCACCACCATGTCCACCGAACGGGACAGCAGCAGCTTCTCCGGGCTGACGATTTCCAGGGCGACGGGCATGATTACGCGTTCGCCTTAAGGGTCTCGGCCTTCGCGACGGCTTCCTCGATCGTCCCGACCATGTAGAACGCGGCTTCCGGCAGGTGATCGTATTCGCCGGCGCAGATCGCCTTGAAGCTGCGGACGGTGTCGGCCACCGGCACCAGCTTGCCGGGGAACCCGGTGAACACTTCCGCGACATGGAACGGCTGCGACAGGAAGCGCTGGATTTTCCGCGCCCGCGCAACGACCAGCTTGTCCTCTTCCGACAGCTCGTCCATGCCCAGAATGGCAATAATGTCCTGCAGTGACTTGTAGGTTTGCAGGATGCGCTGAGTCTCGCGCGCCACCAGGTAATGTTCCTCACCGACGATGCGCGGGTCCAACGAGCGCGACGTGGAGTCCAGCGGATCCACCGCCGGGTAAATCCCCAGCTCGGCGATCTGCCGGTTCAGCACCGTCGTGGCATCCAAGTGAGCAAAGGACGTGGCAGGCGCCGGATCGGTCAGGTCATCGGCCGGCACGTAAATCGCCTGCACCGAAGTAATGGACCCCTTGTTGGTGGAGGTAATCCGCTCCTGCATCGCGCCCATATCGGTCGCCAGCGTCGGCTGATACCCCACCGCGGACGGGATACGACCGAGCAGAGCGGACACTTCGGCGCCGGCCTGGGTGAAGCGGAAGATGTTATCGACGAAGAACAGCACGTCCTGGCCTTCTTCATCGCGGAAATACTCGGCCATCGACAGGCCGGACAGGCCGACGCGGGCGCGCGCACCCGGCGGCTCATTCATCTGGCCATACATCAGCGCGACCTTGGAGCCTTCAAGCAGGTTGCCCTGCTCATCGACCTTGATCACGCCGGCGTCGATCATCTCGTGATACAGATCGTTGCCTTCGCGGGTGCGCTCACCCACGCCGGCGAACACCGACACGCCGCCATGCGCCTTGGCGATGTTGTTGATCAGTTCCTGAATGAGCACCGTCTTGCCCACGCCGGCGCCGCCGAACAGGCCGACCTTGCCACCCTTCAGATACGGGCACAGCAGATCGACCACCTTGATGCCGGTGACGAGAATTTCGGAGGAGGTCGCCTGTTCCTCGAACGACGGGGCGGCGCGATGGATTGGATATTTCTTGGCGGTGACGACGGGGCCTTTC
The DNA here is from genome assembly GCA_043739265.1 of Rhodopila sp. Classification (GTDB taxonomy): domain Bacteria; phylum Pseudomonadota; class Alphaproteobacteria; order Acetobacterales; family Acetobacteraceae; genus Rhodopila. The sequence goes on from JAYUEJ010000230.1 coordinate 3,478, forward strand.
TCGTCGATCGGCTCACCGATGACGTTCATGATGCGGCCCAGGGTTTCCGGACCGACCGGCACCATGATCGGGGCGCCGGTATCGACGACTTCCTGACCGCGGATCATGCCGTCGGTGCTGTCCATGGCGATGCAGCGGACGGTGCGTTCGCCGAGTTGCTGCGCCACTTCCAGCACCAAAGTGCGGTCTTCGATCTTGCTGGTCAGGGCGTTCTGGATGAACGGCAGCTCGCCGTCGAACTGGACGTCCACAACGGCGCCCAGAACCTGGGTGACGCGACCGACGATGTTGCTTGCCATAGGTGCAGTTCCTTCGTTGAGAGATCAGACGGCTTCGGCGCCGGAAATGATCTCGATCAGTTCCTTGGTGATGTTCGCCTGACGGGCGCGATTGTAGTTTTGCGACAGACGCTTGATCATGTCGCCGGCATTGCGGGTCGCGTTGTCCATCGCGGACATGCGGGCGCCATGCTCGCCGGCAGCGGATTCCAGCAAAGCGCGGTACATCTGGATCGCCAGGGCCTGCGGCAGCAGCTTGGCCAGGATGGTTTCTTCGTCCGGCTCGAATTCATAGATCGCGCCGTGCAGGTCCTCGGCTTCGCCCGCGGGGGGCGGCGGTGCCGGGATGATCTGCTGTTCGGTGACGATCTGCGCGATGACCGACTGGAAGCGGTTGTAGATGATCGTCGCCACGTCGATCTCACCAGCCGCCAGCATCGTCGCGATGCGTTGGCCGACGTCCTGAGCGTCACCGAAATCGATCCGGCGTTTTCCGGCATAGGTGATGTCGCCGACGATCCTTGTGGACAGCTCACGGCGCAAATAGTCGCGCCCCTTGCGGCCGACGGCGAGGATCTTCACCGTTTTGCCCTCGGATTCCAACCGGCGCGCCAGATTACGCGTGGCCCGGCCGACCTGGGTGTTGAACGCCCCGGCCAGACCTCGATCGGCGGTCACCGCGATCAGCAGATGCACCTTGTCCTGCCCGGTTCCCACCAACAACGGCGGGGCGGTGGGCGAACCGGCGACGGACGCGGCCAGCGCCCGCAGCATGCGGTCCATACGTTCGGCGTACGGACGCGCCGCTTCGGCCTGCTGTTGCGCACGACGCAGTTTCGACGCCGCCACCATCTTCATGGCGGAGGTGATCTTCTGGGTCGATTTCACGCTGTTGATGCGTGTCCGAAGGGCCTTCAAGCTGGGCATTGTTCAGGCCTTCTAGGTGAAGGACTTCGAAAAAGCGTCCAGGAACGCGATCAGGCTCTTCTCGGTCGCCGGCTTGATCTCCTGATCCACCCGGATCGCGTCCAGAATCGCCGGTTCGCGCGCCTTGAGCTCGGAGATAAACTGCGCCTCGAACGCGCCAACCCGGCCCAGGTCGAACTTATCCAGATACCCGCGGACACCGGCGAAGATCGCGACAACCATGTCTTCGATCGGCAGCGGACGGTATTGCGGCTGCTTCAGCAGTTCGGTCAGCCGGGAGCCGCGCGCCAGCAACTGCTGGGTGGAGGCATCGAGATCGGAAGCGAACTGCGCGAACGCGGCCATTTCGCGATATTGAGCCAGCTCCAACTTGATGCGTCCGGCAACCTGCTTCATCGCCTTGACCTGCGCGGCGGACCCAACGCGGGACACCGACAGACCGACGTTCACCGCCGGGCGAATGCCGCGGAAGAAGAGTTCGGTTTCAAGGAAGATCTGGCCGTCGGTGATCGAAATCACGTTGGTCGGGATATAGGCGGACACGTCGCCGGCCTGCGTTTCGATCACCGGCAGCGCGGTCAGCGAACCGGCGCCAAGGGCGTCGTTCATCTTCGCGGCGCGTTCCAGCAGGCGGGAATGCAGATAGAACACGTCGCCCGGATAGGCCTCACGGCCCGGCGGCCGGCGCAGCAGCAGCGACATCTGCCGGTAGGCGACGGCCTGCTTCGACAGATCGTCATAGAAAATCACCGCATGCTGGGCGTTGTCGCGGAAATATTCGCCCATCGTGCAACCGGTGTACGGTGCCAGGAACTGCATCGGCGCCGGATCGGACGCGGTGGCGGCAACCACGATGGAGTATTGCATCGCGCCGTTCTCTTCCAGCGTGCGCACAAGCTGCGCGACGGTGGACCGCTTCTGGCCGATGGCGACGTAGATGCAGACCAGCGCCTTCTTCGGATCGCCCGAGGTATTGCCGGCCTTTTGGTTGATGATCGTGTCGATGATCACCGCGGTCTTGCCTGTCTGGCGATCGCCGATGATCAGCTCGCGCTGGCCACGGCCGATCGGGATCAGCGCATCGATCGCCTTCAGGCCGGTCTGCATCGGCTCATGCACCGACTTGCGCGGGATGATGCCCGGGGCCTTGACCTCGACTCGGCTCATGATCGCGCCGGCGATCGGGCCTTTGCCGTCGATCGGGTTGCCGAGACCGTCAACGACGCGCCCGAGCAGGCCGGGACCCGTTGGGACCTCCACGATGGAGCCAGTCCGGGAAACGGTGTCGCCTTCGCGGATCTGGCGGTCATCGCCGAAGATCACGACGCCGACGTTGTCGGTTTCCAGGTTCAGCGCCATGCCGCGCAGGCCGGCGGTGGGAAACTCGACCATTTCGCCGGACATCACGTTCTGCAGGCCGAACACGCGGGCGATACCATCGCCGACCGACAGGACCTGGCCTGTTTCGGCGACATTGGCTTCGGTATCGAACGCGGCGATCTGCTTCTTCAAGATCTCCGAGATCTCGGCTGGGCGGATCTCCATATTAGGCGGCTCCCTTCATGGCGTACTGCAAACGTTGCAGCCGGGATTTCAAACTGGTGTCGTACAGGCGGGCACCGATCTTGACGATCAGGCCGCCAAGCAG
>JAYUEJ010000231.1:0-6323 GCA_043739265.1 Rhodopila sp.
CCATGCAACGGAACGGCGGGTTCGAGGACCAGATGAAGCAAGCCGGTCTGACGGCGGACAGCCACATCTATTTTATTTGCCGCAGCGGCGTCCGCAGCCTCGCGGCGGCCGAGGCGGCTCGGGCGGCCGGATTCGCGCATGTTTATAACGTGGCCGACGGGTTTGAAGGCCCGCCTGACGCCGAAGGTCACCGTGGATGCTCCGCCGGCTGGAAGTTCGACGGGCTGCCCTGGCGGCAACGGTAAGCCTGAAGTCCCCTGCGAGTTAGGAAACTCTGATTTCATGCGGCGGCCGCATTTGCGACCGATCAGTGAGCTTCTGTAGAATCCCCTGACGGAAAAAGATACTGCTTACTTAGTAACGATACATTCAGTTCGGCAAGTAGGATATCTTCCGTTTGTGGATAAGCGGGTATTGGCGTTCTACGAATATAGGATGCCTTTTGCTTTTCAAATCGACGGACAACCCCTCCGTCCTTTTTCCATCGTGCTTTAGTGAAGACACGAGCATACATAGGTCCAACAATACCTATAAACTGTCGAAACACCACAAGGTCCGATTTGTTTGCCGGGGGATTTATGGCAATTGAATCCGCGAACAGTTCCTTCGCATAACTTTTCGGATATGGATGTATGTAGATGACCTCCGAAATTCCCGATGCAACTATGTGCTTCGCGCAATTGTGGCACGGAAAGGTATTGCTAAAAAGAAGGCAGTTTCTGACGGCGTGTCCACCTCGCGCGGCATCGGTAATCGCATTCATCTCGGCATGTACGCTGCGACCGTATTCGAGTGAGTCCATTAACTGCGAGTCAGAAATAATTTGATCGTCGCGCTCAAAGAGGAATTTTTCAATATCACTGTAGGTCGATAAGTCCGGTCTAAGGGCTCCCGCTTCGCCGAGACGCATCATAAGATCAAGAAGGACAGCGCGCCGCCTATGTTCATTGGAATCTCGACCGAGAGCAAAATCACGTGCGTCGGCGTCATCTCCTTCCCAGTATGTACCGCCCATTGCTTTTGGGACTTCGTTGCAACCCAAAGCTTGAATTTCCATCGTTTGTGTAAGAATAGCTGCTCCCACTTGTCGGGATAAATCGGAAGAGCGCTGTGCCGCAGTATTAGCGAGTTCCATGCCATATTCTTCTCGAGTCGGCGTTATCGCTTGGTCGCCAAAAAGAGCACGGAAAAATCTCTCGATTCCTCGCTCAGCTCGATCTTGTGAATTTGAATCAACGATCACATCAGAGAGCGGAAACACTTGCCTAACTCTCTGTCCATTTTTCTCGTCTTCCTGAGATTCGTCGGCATGAACGAGAGTGCGAGCTTTGATGTCCCATGTAGAGCTTTTTGGGTCATCTGGATGGTCATAGGCTATCTTGGAAATTAAACGATCAATTCGTACAGTCTCATCAGCATGACACGAGATTTGGACATAGTGCTCACCATAAACCTTCCTTAGTCGGTCAAATTCTTCAGGTCTCTTGATTTGATTGACGATGAAGGCGTTACGGCTTTGCGCATTTCCTGCCTCGGCAGACGCCATACGCCTAGCGACGATATCGGTTATGGCGAGCGTGGACATCACGCTATTGTCAATATCAGCCCGAAGTTGGTTGCAAGCTGCGATGTAGCTCGAATAGCGCTGCTCAGAGGGTGCTTCCACAAGATTCAATGGCGGCGAAAAGGCCTTGAGAAGATCGGTGACATGCACCTCATAAACGGTGTATTTATAATTCTCTAGCTCCCGTTTGATCGACCGCACTATCGCCTTGGTATCAACGCCAATGCGAGCGACGATGCCCACAACAAGTTCAGCATCTTTCGGTTCCAGGTCCATATTTCATCCACAGCTAAATTGTTAGGGCGGGATTCCCAAACGCCTTCGTAAATGCTACGTCGATTCGGCGTGGTCGGAAAGGAGGGTTTTGCACATGAACGAAACTGATGCGGAAGCGGTAACACGGCGTGTTCAACAGACGTTGAATGCGGCGAGTTACGCTGTTTCCCAAAAAAAAGACTGGACCGAGCGAGTTCGAAGCAACTGGGCTTCAGGCGAAACCTCAGTTGAAGATTTGAAGCGTCTCAAAAATAATCTTCTCGTCGCTGGGATGTAAGCTAACTAAATTTTTGTCTCGCGACCTCTCAGCCGAGGAAGCTACACGGCTCAATCAAACTTAAAGAATTCCGCGCTAAAGGCTGATCACCAAGTCCGTGCGCTAACCGTCTGACTGAAGAAAATATCGGCAATCGCCTTATCGCAGCTACAGAACGTGTCCGCAGGTTTCCGGTGTTTACATTTTATCACGCCCCTGGATCGAGCTCGATGGCGGTTCACATCGCGCTGCATGAAGTCGGCGCGGCGTTCGAAGGGCGTACCATTTCGTTCGCCGATCGCGATCAGGACCCGCCCGATCTTCGTGGTTTCAATCCGGAGGGAAAAGTCCCAACGCTGGTCATCGACGGGCGGAAGCTAACCGAGGTCGCGGCGATCCTTTATTACCTGGCCCAAACGTACCCGGCCGCCGCGCTGTTTCCGTTCGGCGACATCGAAGCGGCAGCGCAGGTCATTTCCTGGATGTCGTTTACCGCCGCCACGCTCCATCCCGCCCGGCAGCGAGGACTGGAGCACGCGCACCGTGTGTTTCAGTGGGCGGAGCAGCGGTTGGGGGACGGCATTTGGGCGGTTGGCGCTTATTCGATCGCCGACATCCATTTGTTCCGTCTGTTCTGGCGCTTCCGTGGTTCGCTGGGCGCCGATGCCGCGATATTTCCAAATCTGAGCGGGCATCACGATCGGATGATGCAACGACCTGCCGTGCGTACGACATTCGAAATTGAGGCGGCGTTGGGCTACACGCTGCCGGTTTGACTCGGCTCCCCCTTGCTCCCCATCGCGCGCCGGGTGACGATGGACGCAGCATAATCGGGGGAACACAGATGCCACGCCTGGAAGGCAAGGTTGCCGTCATCACCGGCGCCGGAGTTGGGATCGGCCGAGCGACGGCACGGCTGTTCGCGCGCGAGGGGGCCAGGGTTGTTGTCGCGGAACTGAATGCCGAGGCCGGCGAACAGACCGCGCACCTGATTATCCAGGCGGGTGGCGACGCCATTGCCATCCGCACCGACGTTACCGAACCGGACAGTATTCAGGCGACGATCGAAAAAACGGTGCTGCACTACGGCGGCCTGCACATCCTGCACAACAATGCCGGAGGTTCGACGTTGCGCGACAGCGACGTGACCGACGCGCCGCTGGAGGAGTTCTGGCGGGTGATCAAGCTGGACCTGTTCGGCACGTTCCTGGGTTGCCGCTTCGGCGTTCCGGCGATCATCCGATCGGGCGGCGGATCGGTGATCAACATGTCGTCCACGCTGGCCTTGAGCGGCGTTGCCGGCCGGGATTGCTATACGGCGGCGAAAGGCGGGATCGCGGCGATCACTCGTTCCATGGCATTGGAGTTCGCGCCAAAAGTGCGGGTCAACGCGATTGCCCCGGCTGCCACGATGACTGAACGAGTCAAGAAGATGGTCGTTGGCAACAGCGAACTAAACAAGCTTGCCGAATCGACGCTGTTGGGAATGATCGAGCCGGAGGACATCGCGGCGATGGCGCTTTTCCTGGCTTCCGACGACAGCAGCAAGATCACCGGTCATATCCATCCGGTGGATAGCGGCGCCATCATTTCCTGAAACAACGGAGTCGGAACGATGAAGATCAAGCGGGTGGAGCATATCGCAATCGCCGTTGATTCCATGAAGCAGTCATTGGATTTCATGCGCGATACGTTCGGGCTGGAACTGGAATATGAGGAACAGATCGGCCAGACCAGGCTGGCGATGCTGCCGGTCGGGCAGTCGTATATCGAACTGTTGGAAGGCCACGGCCCGGAGTCAGGCGTTACGAAATGGATCGCGGAAAAGGGTGCCGGGCTGTTTCATATTTGTTTCGAGGTCGATGATATCGAGGGTGCGATCACCGAACTGAAGGCGAAGAACGTGACGTTGCAAAGCGACACCTGGCGGATCGGGCATGGCGGTTCGAAAATCATTTTCCTGGACCCGTCGGCGACCGGAAACGTGGTGATCGAACTTGCCGAACTCGCGCCGGGACATTGAGCCATGACTGATTTTGTTCATCCGGAATTCCTGGTCGAGACGGACTGGCTGTCCCAGCATCTGACTGATGTGGTTGTGCTGGATTGCACAACGCATCTGATCCCGGACCCGAAGGCCACGTATGTGGTGAAACCTGGCCGCGCGGACTTTGAGCAAGGCCACATCCCGGGCGCGCAATTCTGCGATGTGTCGCGCGATGTGTCGGACACGACACAGACGTTGAATTTCATGCAGCAGACGCCGGACGATTTCGCCGCTTCGATGCGTCGTTTCGGTATCAGTAACAGCAGCCGCGTGGTGACCTACAGCACCGGAAATCCATGGTGGGCGACGCGGGTTTGGTGGCTGCTGCGCGCGTTCGGCCATGACAACGCCGCGGTGCTGAACGGCGGCTGGCAGAAATGGGCGGTGGAAAACCGAGCCGTCGAAACCGGCCCGGGCCTGTCGCGTGCGGCGGGGGACTTTTCGGTTCTTGCAGTCCGCAACCTGATGGTCGGCAAGGATGCGGTGAAAGCCGCGATCGGCGACGCCGGGGTCTGCACGCTGAACGCGTTGTTGCCCGCGCAACATAGCGGCAGCGGCGGCAATGCCTACGGTCGTCCCGGGCGAATCGCCGGCAGCGTCAATCTGCCGGCGGCGCATTTACTCGATCCGGTAACGAACGCCTTCCTGCCGGCGGATGAACTGCGTCGCCTGCTGGGCGCGGTGGGCGCTTTGGACCGCCCGGTCATCGCCTATTGCGGTGGCGGCATCGCGGCGAGCGCCGATGCGTTGATCCTGACGATGTTAGGGCATACGGATGTGAAAATCTATGATGCGTCGCTGTCGGAATGGGCTAAGGACGAGAGCTTGCCGATGGAGGCGGGTTGAGTACGCCGTTATTGGTCAGGGTGCGGACAACACGCCGGGCCAGGACGAGATTGTAATGGATTGACCGCTTTTTCGCGGACATCAAAGAGGGAGGAAGCAACAATGCGTTTAGAAAATAAAATCGGTATCGTCACAGCAGCCGCATCCGGCATGGGCCGGGCGGGAGCGATTCGTTTCGCGGCGGAGGGTGCTTCGGTGGCGGTGGTAGATCTCGACAAAGAGGCCACCGACGCCGTGGTGCGGCAGATCGTCGCGGCTGGCGGCAAGGCGATCGGCTTGTCCGGGGACCTGACCAGCGACGATTTTGCTCGTGACATCGTGCATCAGACGGTGAAGCATTTCGGTGGTCTCGATTTCGTCTGGAACCATGTCGGCTCCCCCGGCCCGGCATCCATCGAAGGGCTGGACTGGAAGGATTTTGATTTCACGATGAATCTGAACGTCCGTTCGGTGTTGGTCACCACCGAGGCGGCGTTGCCGCAATTGCGTGCCCGCGGCGGCGGGTCGCTGGTGTTCACCGCATCGACGTCGGGATTGCAGGGATCGCCCTACAGCCCGGTTTATAACATCGCGAAGTTTGGCGTGGTCGGTCTGGTGAAGGGCCTTGCCAAGCGGTATGGACACGAGAACATCCGCGTCAACGCGGTTTGCCCGGGTCCGACCGATACGCCGATGCTGCGGGTTTTCGTTGCCCGTCCGGACAGTCAATTGCCGGCGGGGGAAACGCCGGAATCCCTCGTCGCCAAACGCGGAATCCTGAATCCGATGCGCCGCACCGCGCGGCCCGAGGAAGTCGCCAACGCGGCGCTGTTCCTGGTGTCGGACGAGGCGTCGTACGTGAATGGTGTGGCGCTGCCGGTGGATGGGGGCGCGACGGCGTAGGAATCGTCATCGTCATGGCGGGCAAAGGCCTGCCATGACGATTTAGGCGGCCTACTTACAAGCGGTGACCATGATCTCCACCAGCACGCCGGGCGCGGCCATCTCGGCCTGGACGCAGGCACGCGCCGGGGCGCCGTCCTTGGGCAGCCATGGGGTCCACAGCTCGTTTAGCAGTACGCGGTCCTTCATGTGTTTCACCCAGATCATCGCCTGCAGCAGGCGAGTCTTGTCAGTGCCGTGAAGTTCCAGCATCTCGTCGATCTGCGCCAGCACATCGGCGGTCTGGCCCTTGATGTCCTTGCTGGTGTCGCGGGCGGTGATGCCCGGCAGATAGACGAAACCATGATATTCGACGGCCTTGGAAAGGATCGGGCCGGGTTCGGTGCGGATGATCTTGCTCATGGACGGCTCCAGGTTAAAACGGATGGAACGGTTCTAAGCCAAGCGGCGGG
>JAYUEJ010000232.1:0-2085 GCA_043739265.1 Rhodopila sp.
CTCGAAATCGGCCACTATATCGCGGCCCCGTTCTGCACCCGGATCCTCGCCGATCTGGGGGCAGAGGTGATCAAGCTGGAACCGCCCGGCGGCGATCCGTTTCGCGGCTGGGGGGCCACGAAGGATGGCAATTCCGTGTGGTTCAGCATCCATGGCCGCAACAAGCTTTCTATCGAACTGGATTTGAAGAAGGATCGGGACGTTCTGCTGAAGCTCGCCGCCCGCGCCGATGTGCTGGTGGAAAATCTGCGGGCCGGGCAATTGGAGCGGTTGAAGATCGGTCCCGCCGACCTGCACGCCGTCAATCCCCGCCTGGTGATCGCCCGCATTTCCGGATACGGGCAGGACGGGCCGTATCGCGACAAGCCGGCATTCGGGGCGATCGGCGAGGCGATCGGCGGGTTGCGGCATTTGACCGGGCATCCGGGTGGGGCGACCGAGCTGCCTCCGCCGCGGTGCGGGATCTCGATCAGCGACGATCTGGCGGGGCTGTATGCGGCGATCGGATTGCTGTCGGCGGTTTGGCAGCGCGACGCGATGGGCACCGGCGTCGGCCGGGTGATCGATGTGAACCTGGTCGATAGCGTGTTCAGCCTGATGGAGGGCATGCTGCCGGAATACGCGATGGATGGACGCGTCCGGCAACCCGCCGGCGCGGCTCTGCCGACCGCCTCGCCGACCAACACCTATCCCTGCGCCGATGGGCGGTGGCTGTGCATCGCGGGGAACTCCGATCTGATTTTCTCGCGGCTGATGGCGGCGATCGGACGGCCGGAGATGGCGGGCGATCCGGCCTTTGCTACCAACGGGCTGCGCTGCGACAACCGGGACTCGCTGGATATCGCGATCGGCGCGTGGACGCGGACACTGGCGGCGAAGGATGCCGAAGCGATCCTGGAGGGGGCCGATGTGCCGTGCTCCCGCCTGTTCGACATTGCCGATTGTGCGACGGACCCGCATTTCCGGGCGCGCCAGGCGGTGCAGGATGTGGACGACCCGCTGATCGGGCGGACGCTGCATCCCGGTCCGACGATCCGGCTGGATGGCGAGCGGCCGGAGGACGTCGTGCGCTGGACCGGACCGGCCGTCGGCGCCCATACGGATCATGTGCTGCACACGCTGCTGGGGCTGCCGCGGAATCCGGCCTGATCAGTCTGTTGTTGCATCTTCTTCGTGCGGTATCGGATAAGGTGGTCTGGCTGCTTTCGAGGTTTCATGCACCGGTTCGTGTTCCGCCTGCTTCCGCTGGGGTGTTTGGCGCTGGCGGCGTGTGGCGGTGGCGCGCGTCCGGGCGATGCCGTCGGCCGCGGCGCGGCGGTGGAATGTGCCCCGTTCGCGCGGGCGCTGACCGGGGTTTCGCTTTCTGGCGCGGCGGCGGATTGGTGGCCGCAGGCGGACGGCCGTTACGCTCGGACGCAGACGCCTGAAATCGGCAGCGTTCTGGTGCTCCGCCGATCGAGCCGTCTGCCATACGGGCATGTCGCGGTGGTGTCGCAGGTGATGTCGCGGCGGCGGATCATGGTGACGCAGGCCAATTGGGTGCATCACCGCGTGACCGAGGACCAGCCGGTGATCGACGTTTCCGCGGCTGGCGACTGGAGCGCGGTGCGGATGTGGTGGCCGCCGTCCGGGCAGATGGGTGCTGGGGACTATGCGGCGTTCGGGTTTATCCGGCCGGATCATCCCGTTGGGCATGACCGGTTGGCGGCCGCGACGCCGGCGGCGATACGGTTGGCGGAGAGTGGGCGATGAGACGACCCGGCGTTGAACTCAAGTCCGCCTGTGGAGCAGGATGCGGCTGGGGGAGGCATCCATCCGCGCGGGCGACATCGGGGCGACCCGCCCGCATTCACAGAGACTCCCCGCTTTCATACAGAATCATCGTGTAACCGCGCTGTTCGAACGTCCCGGCCTCGCGCATCCCGATCCCGCCCAGCACCATCCGCGACCCGAAATTACTCTCCCGCGCCACCGCGACGATGTGCCGCAAGGCCGCCCGGTCGTGACCGAATCGCAGGGCCGCGAAGGCAGCCTCCCGCGCCAGTCCCCGGCCCTGAGCCTCGGGCCAGAGTGCGAAACGCAGTG
>JAYUEJ010000233.1:0-6310 GCA_043739265.1 Rhodopila sp.
GAATGTGTCGTCGGGCGGTGCCATCGACACGTTGACTCGTACTCGGCCGTGACCTGTCAAGCCTCCGCGCGGATAGGATGACCTGGGCTGTTACGAAAAGGTACTATAACTTCGTTGCCTCCTCGGACGGGTAGGAGGGAATTGGAACTGGCGGGAGTCTATCTTAACTCACCCCGATTCCTGTCCAGCGAATCGGGTCCACCTCAGAGCTTACAAAGAAGGAACTTAGGGATAGCGGCTCATATCAAGGAGTAGCTACAGATTGCCCAGCATCTGGTGATTGCCGTCGATATGGGGTCTGGGATCGAATCCATGCCATCAATGCTACCGTCGTCGCAGCGGTGTTCTCCGGTGCATCGAGCGACCTCGAGCTGACGCGCAATGGATGCATATTTCGTAGCCTTGTCGAGCAGTTCGATGCGAAGCCATCGGACATCCCGTCAGCGCCTGCACGGAGACCTCGAACACGCTATACCGTCGATCTCGATAAACCTGAGCGTCCGCGGACCTCCGCCTTGCGTTGACGGGGTGAGATATGGCCAATCTGTTTACTCTGCCGTCCACCCCCCATCCACCAGCAATGCTGACCCTGTCACCAGTGCCGCCGCATCTCCCGCCAAGAACACCACGGCACCCATCAGATCCTCCACCGTCCCGAGCCTGCCGAGCTTAATGCGGCGCAAGACGTCGTCGCGGAACACTTCGTTCTGGAAAAACGGTTTTGTTAGTGGCGTATCAATGAAAGTCGGACCGATGGAATTCACACGGATTCCAAGTGACGCAAGATCAATGGCCATCGCTTTGGTCAGGCCCTCGATCCCGTGCTTGGTCATGCAATAGACGGTGCGGTTCTGTCCGCCGACGTGACCCATCTGGGAAGAGATGTGGATTATCGACCCGCCTTTCCTGGCCTCGGCCATTTTCTTCGCCACGGCTTGGGAGACGAAGTAAGCCGCGCGCTGGTTCAGGCCGGTGATGGCGTCGTAGTCGTCCTCGGTCACGTCCAGGAAGGTCCGCGGGCGGTTAGTACCAGCGTTGTTCACCAAGATGTCGAACGGGTCGGCGGCGTCGATGGCGGCACGGACCGCGGTCGTGTCGGTAACGTCCAGGACCAGGGGAGATGCCCGTCCCCCGGCTTCTTGGATTTCCCGGGCGACTTCGGTGATCTCGGTGACGGTTCGGGCGACCAGGGTGACATGGGCGCCGACCTCAGCCAGGGCGGCGGCGGCGGATAGTCCGATGCCTCGACCGGCGCCGGTTACCAGAGCGCGGCGGCCGTCCAGCCGCATGGAGGGAAGGCGGGGGAGAGTCATCTTACTGAACCGTATGACTGTTGTGGGGTTGTTACCGCAGGACATTGGTCGCCCAGCCGATCGCGACTATAACACAATATCAAAGATCGCCACAGGCGCAGCCAATGACCTTTCAGTGCGCTATGTGCACCAAATCTTCCATTTTCCACTCCTCGGCCGACGCACCGGCCAGCGCCTGGATGCGGGCTTCGTCGGCCCGCAGTTCGGCGGCGGGGCCGGAATACACCATCTGGCCGTTCTCCAGCACATAGGCGTGGTCGGAGATTTCCAGGCTCATGCGCACGTTCTGCTCCACCAACAGGACCGAAATACCTTCTTCCCGCATCTGTGCGATAATGCGGAACACTTCCTTGACGATCAACGGCGCAAGCCCCTGCGACGGTTCGTCCAGGATCAGCAGCCGCGGGTTCAGCAGTAACGCTCGGCCGATCGACAGCATTTCCTGCTCGCCGCCCGACAACTGGCGGCCGAGGTTTTGCTTGCGCTCACCCAGGCGGGGGAACAGCTTATAAACGCGGTCGATCGTATAAGGGCCGGGCCGTTCGATCGGAACGCGCAGGTTTTCATCCACCGTCAGGTTGGCGAAGACGCGGCGGCCCTCTGGGACATAACCGACGCCGGATGCGGCAATGCGGTACGGCGGCCAACCGGTAATGTCCTTGCCGAACAGCGATACGCGGCCGGAACGGGGTGGAGTCAGCCCGACAAGGCTCCGCAACGTCGTGGTCTTGCCGGCACCATTACGGCCCAATAACGTGGTGATCTGGCCCTCGGCGACGGTCAGGCCGACATCTTCCAGGATGTGGCTTTTGCCGTAATAGGTGTTCAGCCCCTCGGCTGTCAGCGCGCTCATTCGGCTTTCCCCAGGTAGGCTTCCTGCACGATGGGGTTGTCGGCAATTTCGGCGGGGGTGCCCTCGGCCAGCATTTTTCCCTCCCCCAGCACGGTGATTCGGTCGGCCAGATTGAACACGACCCGCATGTCGTGCTCGATCAGGACGATCGTATAGGCACTGTTGCGATGCAGGCGGCGGATCAGGTTGGCGACGGCGTAGGTTTCGTGCTCGCCCATGCCGGCGGTGGGTTCGTCCAGCAGCAGCAGCCGAGGCTTCAGGGTCAATGCGGTGGCGATTTCAGCGGCGCGCTGGTCGCCGTGCGACAGTTCGCCGACATAGCGGTCCGCGCTGACAGTCAGGTTGGTCAACGTCAGCGCCTCATCGATGCCCCGGCTGACCTCGGCCTTTTGCGCCGCTGTCAGCCAGAAGTGCTGGCGCAGGCCCAACGCGCTTTCGACGCCGACGCGGACGTTTTCACGCACCGTCAGCTCTGGAAAAATCTCCGTAATCTGAAACGTCCGCGCCATGCCCATCGCCACCCGGGCGGTGACCGCCAGTTTGGTGACGGTGGTTCCGTCAAACACGATGTCGCCGGCGGTGGGCGCGAAGAAGCCGGAGATCATATTGAAGAACGTCGTCTTGCCGGCGCCGTTGGGGCCGATGATGGCCCGCAGTTCCCCCGCCGCGACTTGCATGGACACGCCATCGACCGCGACCAGGCTGCCGAACTGTTTGGTGACGTTGCGGACGTCAAGCATGTTCATTTCCCGCCGCCTCCCTTTTGCAGCATACCGAGCAGACCGCGCGGGAAGAACAGGACGACAAGAACGAAGATCAGGCCGACGAATGACATCCAATTGACTGTCATCGACGAAATATAATCCTGCAGCACGACGAACAGTGCTGCGCCTATCAGCGGGCCCCAGAAGGCGCGCATGCCGCCCATGACGGTCATGATCACGATCTCCCCCGACAGTGAATAATGCAGGCCCATCGGATCGGCGAAATTGTTCAGCAGAGCATACAGCGACCCAGCCAGGGCGGTAAAGCAGCAAGAGATCGAGAACGACATCCAGATGTGGCGCTCGATCGGGATGCCCAGGAAGCGGGCGCGGCGTTCATTCTCGCGGATGGCGACCAGGGAGCGGCCGAACGGGGAGGCAAGCAGCAAGGCCTGCAGGCCGGTGGCGATCGCGAACATCAACAGCAGAAAGTAGTAAAAGGCGGTGCTGTTGTTGGTGATGTCGATCGTGGCGAAGCCAAGGTGCAGCGGCGCGCGGGAAAACCCTCGCAATCCGTCATAGCCGCCGGTCAGGCTGTCCCAGCTATAGGCGACGTAGAAGGCGATCTGGCCGAACGCGACGGTGACCATGGCGAAATAAACGCCCCGGCGCTGCGCGATGAGCAGGCCGAACAGCGTGCCGAGCACGCCGCCCAGCAGGACGCCGCCCAGCATCGCGAGGGGTGTGCTGGCGGACAGGTATTTCAGCGTCAGGCCGGCCCCGTAGGCGCCCAGGCCGAAATAGGCGGCGTGACCGAAACTCATGACCCCGGTGAAGCCCAGCAGCAGATTGAACGACATCGCAGCCAGACCAAGGACCAGGACCCGGCCGGCCAGGGCGGTGTAGCCGCCCACCATCGGCAACCAGATGGGGACGGTCAGCAGCAGGGCAAAGATGATGGCGGTGGTCAGCCAGGGTCGGGCCGCCCTGGCGGGCGTCGCGGCCACCGCGGTGGTGGTGGCGGTGCTCATGACATCATTCCTTCCTGGCCCATCAACCCGCGTGGCCGCAATACCAGGACGACGAGCATGATGACGTAGATGACGGCTTCGCTGGCGGCGGGCCAGACGACGGTGGTCAAGGCTCCGGCGACACCGATCAGCAGGCCGCCGCACAATGTGCCGGTCAGGCTGCCGACGCCGCCGACGATGATGGCGATGAAGCTGGGCATCAAAAGGTCGTCGCCCATGTTGGGGTTCAGCCCGTTCTGACCAAACGCCGCCAGCACCCCGGCGAGGCCTGCCAGCAACGAACCGACCGCGAAGTTCATCGATCGCAACAAGCCAACGTTGACGCCCAGCGCGGCAACGGTATCGAGGTCGAGGGTGCCGGCGCGAATACGGATGCCGACCCGGGTGTAGCGCAGAAAGGCGAACAGCCCGGTGACGGCCGCGATGACGATCGTCACCATGAAGAGGCGGTACCAGGTGATGAAGAACAGGTCCGCCGACAGGGGCGTGGACAGGATGTCCGGGATCGTCGTCGGCAGACCGTTCGGGCCCCAGATGAACCGGCATGCGTCCTGGATGATGAACGCCAGACCGAACGTCAGCAGCAGGCTATAGACCGGGTCGCGGTTATAAACCCGTCGGATCATCAGCCGTTCGATCACGAAGCCAAACACCGCGGTGATCAGCGGCGCCACGACCAGCGCCCCCCAAAACCCCAGATACGGCGTCAGCACGTAGGCAATGTAACCGCCCAGGGCGAGGAAGTTGCCGTGGGCGAAGTTGATGACGTTGGACAGATTAAGAATCAACGACAAACCCAACGCCATCAGCACATAGAAGGCGCCGATGATGAGCCCGTTCGTGACGTTGAACAGTACGAGTTGCAGCATCGGCCGCCCTTCAAAGGGTCAGAGTTCAGGGCGCGTCAATCAGGTCGGATGGACCATCTTGCAGCCGGTTGCCTCGACCGGGCCGGCCGCGGTTTCACCGGTCACCGCGCTGCCGATGGTGAACACGTCATCCGGGTTGCCCCCCGTGGGCGGGTGCATGTCGCCAACAAAGATGTCAGCCATCAATTGATGGTCGCCGGCGCGATAAAAAGCCTTGCCGGCACTCAGGGCGACCTCGGGTGGAAGCTCCAGCCCTTCCAGCGCGCGCGCCATTTTCGGGCCGTCCAGCGACTTGGCCTTTTCGGCCGCCAGACGCACCGATTCCACGGCCACCAGGGCGAACCAGTGACGGGCCGATGGGGTTTTGCCGGTCGCTTTGCGGAAATCAGCGACGTAGTTGACTACCTCCGGCACGTTCGGCTGGTTCCACCACCATTCCATCGCCCAGGTGCCCGATTGCGCATCGGCGGGCACCGCGCGAACCGATTCCAGTTCGAACAACGCGCCACCCAGCGCCATTTCTTTTTGCATGCCAAACTGGGTGAACTGCTTCATACAATTGATCTGCGCCAGCCCCCCCATATTATTCAGCAGCACGCTCGGTTTATAGGCCTTCGCCTTGATCAGTGTCGCGGAAAAATCCGATGTGTTGATCGGCAACAACTCAGCCTGGAACTCGCCACCGAGCGCCTTGAGGTTACGGATGAAATTATTTTGCAGGGTTTGGCCGTAAGCATAGTCGGGGGAGATGAAGAAGAACCGTTTGCCGAAGCGGCGCACCAGTTCGCCGGTGACGGCGGCGGCGTCCATTGATGTGGTGTTGCAGACCCGGAAGGTGTTCCATTTGCAGTCGGCGCCGGTGATCGGGTCGGTGTGACCGCCGGGAACAATGTGGAAGACTTTCAGTTCGTTGGTCACACCCATCATGGCATAGGCAATGCCGGAGTTCACATCGCCCACGATGACATCGACCTTGTCACGCTCGATCAGCTTGCGGGTTTTCTGCACGCCGGTGCCGACGTCGTTGGCGGAGTCCTCGACCAGCAGTTCGACCTGGCGGCCGAGAATACCGTTCTTTTTGTTCAGTCTCTCGACGGCGTATTTGGCGCCTTCTACTTCACTCGCGGCAAGTGCGGACAGGATACCGGTCAAGGGATTGACCATGCCGATGCGGATAGGGGTTTCCCCGCGGGCGCTGATGATAGAAGGAGCACCAAGGACCGTGACTGCCAAGCCGGATTTAAGCAGCGCACGCCGACGAATTGCCAGCTTAGTCAGTGAGATCATCTTATTGTTTCCCAGCCCGTATTTTCGTTGGTTGGATTAAGCTTTATGACCATAGGCGGATCGGAGGCCCGCGTCGAGTGGGCATTTATTGGCTGTAACACGGGATGTGGCTCGATCCCGTTAAGCTGATTTCAGCTGCGGATCGCCGGGTTCGGGTTCATTACACGACCGGCGACGTCGAGGGGTTGATTTTCACCTTTCCCGCCGGCACTCCGGCGTAGTCAATCGGATGCTCATGGGCGGACCTGGTCCG
>JAYUEJ010000234.1:0-2081 GCA_043739265.1 Rhodopila sp.
CTTGGCGAACAGCGCATCGACCTGCGCCGGGTCGGTCACGTCGGTGGGCACCACCAACGCCTTGCCGCCGGTCGCCATGCCGGCGGTTTCCTCCAGCGCTTCCGGGCGGCGCCCGACCAGCGCGACCGACCAGCCGGCCGCCAGCAGATTAAGCGACGTGGCGCGGCCGATTCCGCTGCCGGCGCCGGTGATGATGGCGACTTGAGCTGTCATTGGGTAATTCTCCCCCGTTTGTATGAACCAGCCGCCATTGTGGACTGTTAATGGTCCACCGGGAAGGTCGCCCGGATCGAACTCTCGTCCGTCGCGACGCTCCTGCCCCGAAGCGCGTTCCATCTCCCGGTGAAGGGGGCGGATCGACAGGGTCTTGCTGGTTCCGCCTAAGCAAGCAAGGAATTTTTGCCGCCGATGCACGCCGATGCACGCCGATACAGGTTGCTGGTTTATAGTCCGCGGACCACCTTCTGGATTTCGACGCGTGATTTGCCGAAGTCGAGCAGCAGGCACAGGTGCAACCCGGTTAACGCCAGGTAATTCATGCATTGGGACAGGTGCGTTCTGTCGAGCGCGCAAACCGCTTTGAGTTCAATGACGATGCTATCGTCAACCAACAAGCCAGTCACAGACTTGCCGGCGTCGATACCGTAGTAATGGACGGCAATCCCTTGCTGTTGCGAGACCGCCAGGGCAGCCTTACGTCATTCATGGGCCAAGGCGTTCTCGCGGACCTCCTCCGCAAAGCCTGCTCCGGGTCCATTCTTGACCCGGAATGCGCAGCCGATGACGATCCCGGAAAGCCGCTCCACACCACCCCGGCAACATCGGCGTGCATCTGCGAGCATCCGCGGCGAAAATCTCTGGCTTCCGGTTGTTGGTCCTCATCCAGCCCCCGATCGCGACGACGTTCAGCAGCAAAAAAATGCTTAACATATCATCAACGAAAGCCGCCCGGAGCAACCGAGCCGCGGACGCCGACCGGGGATTGGGCGGAGATGGTAAGGTGACGAAACGCCCTCCCGATTCGCCTGTTTTTGGGCGCCGCCTTAGGAATGCGTGCTCGCGGTAGATGCATTCAATGCTCAAAACGGCACGTCGAACCCGCCGATGAGACGGGCGATGCGCCAGACTCCGGCGTCCTTCGCCATGATCAGGCGGTAGGGTCCCACGGTGACCGAGGTCATGGTTGCATCAGCGGATCTGGTCAGGAGCAGATAGGCATGCGCGGTCGCCGTCGTGGCGGTTAAGTCGTCGACCGTCACATTGGTGAACATGTGGCGGCGCTGATCGAACTGTTGGGGCCAAAAGTCCGAGAGCCACTGGACAATCGCTGATCGCCCCTGGAACGGGCCGACCGAGACCTCGCCCATGATCCGGCCCTCCCACACTCCGTCGGCCATAAAGCAATCGCCGAGGAGTTCGGGGTTGCGCTCGTCGAAACACCATCCGTACCGGTAAATGCGTTCGGTGATGAGGAGGCGATCGATGGCACTGCCGCCGGTCGCATCAGTGGCGACCCGCTTCAGAATGCTGTGTCCTTCACTTGCACTCCAACCGGGTTCGGGATGCAGCTTCTTGCTGTCCTCTGACACAGTCGCCATGGCGATCTCCTTCTTGCGTTGACTGCAATTGCTCGGCGTCTTCGTCGGCACGCCAGGCTTCGCCTGCGGTTCCACCACACATTACGTTAGCAATCGAGTGCGGACTCCATGGCGAGAGTCGGGAAACGGTCTTGTGGCGGACGTCCCGGGTCAGCCGAGGGACCGGCCGCGACAAGTCGGGGTTCTACGCCCAAACAAGTGGAATTTTTAGAACCGCACCGTGCGTTTTCGCCCAAATGGGCCTTCCGCCCCTATGTGACGGCTGGGTCCGGCCAGGGAAAGCGGATGGTGTTGTTGCGCAATCCGGCAAGCACGACTTCGATCCCGCCGGATTTCACCATCCATTCCAGCCGGTGGTCGCGATATTCGCGTTGCCGTTCGCCAGAGGCATAGGCACCGGCAGCTTCGCTCATGCGGGCTGAAGCTGCATCGAACTCAGTGAATGTTGCCGCGACAGATGGCCGCTCGCGAAGCCTGGCATGC
>JAYUEJ010000235.1:0-2081 GCA_043739265.1 Rhodopila sp.
AGCCGCTGGGACTACGCCTACACCGGCGGCAACAGCTTCGGCGGCCTCGATGGTCTGAAAGACAAGCGCGTCGGCATCATCGGCACCGGGGCGACCGCGGTGCAGTGCGTTCCCCATCTCGGTGCCTCCGCCAAAGAACTTTACGTGTTCCAGCGCACCCCGTCATCGGTCGATGTTCGCAACAACCACGAAACCGATCCGGCGTGGGCGGCAAGCCTCGAACCCGGCTGGCAAAAGCGGCGGATGGAGAACTTCAACATCCTGGTCAGCGGCGGCGATCAGGACGAAGATTTGGTGCATGACGGCTGGACCGACATTTTCCGCAACCTCACCGGCAAGGCCGCCGCCGACGCCGCGCGCAAGCTCGGCCGCCGCCTGACCGGCGATGAAGCCGCCCAACTGCTGACGCTGGCTGACTACAAGAAAATGAACGAAGTCCGCGCCCGCGTCGATGCCATCGTGAAAGACCCCGCAACCGCCGAGGCGCTCAAGCCCTGGTACCGCCAATTCTGCAAACGCCCGTGTTTCCATGACGAGTATTTGCCAACTTACAACCGCCCCAACGTCCATCTGATCGACACCGGCGGCAGCGGCGTCGAACGCCTGACCGAAACCGGCGTGGTGGTGAACGGGCAGCACATCGAGCTCGATTGTCTGATCTTCGCCACCGGCTTCGAAGTCGGCACCTCCTTCACTCGTCGCGCCGGCTACGAAATCACCGGCCGCAACCGCGTCACCCTGTCCAACTACTGGAGAGACGGCATCCGCACCTTGCACGGCCTGACCACTGATGGCTTCCCCAACTGCTTCTTCGTCGGCCGCACCCAGGCAGCGGTCACCGTCAACCTGCCGCTGTCGCTCGAAAACCAAACCCGCCACGTGATGCACATGATCCAACTTGCCCGTGCCCATGGCGCAAAAACCCTAGAGCCGTCGGCGGAGGCCGTCGCCGACTATGTCAGCGAAGTACGCCGGCTCAACACCAACGGCTCGGAATTTTATGTCGAGTGCACGCCGGGCTACTACAACAGCGAAGGCGCGGTTGGGAACAAGAACGGGTTCTTCTCGGAGACGTACGGCGCGGGGTCGCTGAAGTTCTTTGAGATTCTCGGGCAGTGGCGGGCGGAAGGTTTGCCGGGGGTTGTATTAAGGTAAGCGCCGTCAACCCGGCCCTCTCCCGCAAGCGCGGGCGAGGGCGCGCCTTCCCCCTCTCCCGCGCTTGCGGGAGAGGGCCGGGGTGAGGGCGCTAAGCCAGCCCCAAAAACCGCCCCCACATCACCGGCAACAACCGCCCCAACCGCTGCGCCCATTCAATCTCCCCGACCTCATCGGCAATCAAATCCTGCCGTATTTCCAGCTCCAGATACGGCAACCCGCGCCGTTCGGCATGCACCGGCACCGAATAATCGGTGGTGTCGTTGACGACGTAGGGTTCGTTTTCGCCGACCAAAATCTTCTCTGCGCGCAGCAGATCGGCCATGATCAACCCCAGCCTGGCGTGGCGGTTGAACAGCACGCTCGCCGGCCAGGGGCGCGCGACGCCTTTGTAGATGTTGGTCATGCTGTGCATGGCGATCAGCGCGCCGGGCGGACGTTGATCGAGTTCGCTGGCGAGGCGCTGGTGGTAGGGCTGGAATATTTCGGTGACCCGCGCCGCCCTGTCCGCCGGCGTGATGCCGATATTGCCGGGGATGTCGGTGCTCTCACTGATCACCGGCACCGACCCGGGCCAGTCCGGGTTGCCGTTGCAGTCAATCACCAGGCGAGAATAGGCTTGGCCGATCGCGCGCGCGTCGAGAATGGCGGCAAGGCGCCTGGTAACGCCCCAGATGCCGATATCCCAGCCGATGTGACGGGCGCGCTCGGCCGCTGACACGCCGAGATCGCCCAGCGACGCCGGGATCGCCTGCCCGGCATGGTCGGCGGTGAGCAGCAGGGGCGACGCGCCGGTTGGGTTGACCAGCATCACCGGATCGGGATCGGATTTGGACAATAAGCTCGGCATTTGCATCCTGCGACAATCGGCGAAGTGGTCGATCTAGCAAACCCGCCCCAGCGGTGATACCCAGCGCCCGCCAATC
>JAYUEJ010000236.1:0-2080 GCA_043739265.1 Rhodopila sp.
GTCGGCTTCTATCCGGCGCCGCCGCGTTCGTGAGCATCTGGCGCGTTCTGCCGCGGTGGCAGTGGGTCGCCAGGGCTGCCTCATTTCCCGGTATGTTGCTGCTGCTCGAGGGATGTTACAGGCTCTTCCTGCCCGCACGGCCGGTCCTGGCGCGAATGCTGGGGAAATTCCAGTCCACAATATCCAAAACCGGCACCGCCAGAGCTCCCCCACGCCACGATATCAGTTGATCGATCAACTTCAACCACACCCGTAACGATCTTCAATCCGTCAGCAAAACCACAATGGTCGCATTCGGTCAGGGACCTGTGTGCATCCTGTGCCTCGCATCCAAATTTTCGTCGATGCACTGCAAGACGGGATCAGGCGAACAGCGAGTCGGCTGCAACCGGCGGTCTCATACCAACCACCGTTCATGGGGCGGTTGGTATGAGGTGGCGATCAGGCGACCACAAGCCCGGGCAATGGCGGACAGGACGCCGAACACACCGCCATCACTTTGAAAAGCTGCCCCATCGCCGCTTGCTCCACCAATCGCCGGGCGGAGCCCACCAACGCCGACGCCTCCTCCGGCGATCGACCCCGCGCCAGCCGCTCGGTGCGCTGGAACAGGCCGAGAGCGGTAAGGAACGGACCTTGCGGAACCGGCCCCTGAACGGAGGCCCCTTGGGTCCGGGCAATAACCGCGAGGTCGGCAAAATCCACATGCGCGGTCAGATCGGCGGACCCGGGCGGGGACAGCGAATTGACCGAACGCCTGTCCGCCAGCGCCTGTAGGCTGTCGCCCGCCGCGCTGCGTTCCGGCCCGTAATCCAGGAACAGTGCCGCGCCGGGGTGGCGCTGGAATCGACCGGCTATGTCCGCGATGAATGCGCGGGCCGGTTCGTTGACCTCGACAATAGCGCCCTCGGTCGTGACGCGGCCCTTGGGCACGTCGGCAGGGTCGGCAGGCTGTTCTGTCCAAACGCCTGCCGTAACGAAACGTTCCGTCCAGCCGGTGCCGCGGCGGACGAACTGGCGGATCGGCAGGGCATCGAGGAACTCGTTCGCCACCAGGATCATCGGCTGATCGGGCACCGTGTCCAGGTCGTCGTGCCAGGTGGCGGTGGGCAGCCGGGATGCCTGGACGGCGCGCAGGCGGGGCGATGTCTCGATCAGGTGGACGGTCAGCGCGGCGGCGAAATCGGGGGCGGCGCGTTGGATGGCCCTTAGCGCGTCGGCCATCAGCGTGCCGCGTCCGGGGCCGGGTTCGACCAGCGACACCGGGTTTGGGCTACCCAGCAACCCCCAGGTTACGGCGGCCCACAGGCCGATGACCTCACCGAACACCTGACTGATTTCGGGCGATGTGGTGAAGTCGGCGAACGGATCATGCGTGGCGTAGTAGATCGCGTTGGCGCGCGCCATGAAACGGTCCAGACGTTCGGGGTTCGGCTGATCCGGGATCGGGGCGGGACGATGCCTCTGTGTCATGGCCGGATTCGGACGTTTGGTTTGGTTGTAAGCCAGGGGGGGGCATCGGGGCATCGACGGTTCCGGGACAATCGGGTGAATAAACAGGGTTGTTATAGTGTTAACTGTGGGCATTTGGTCGTTTTGGCTTCGTCGTAAAACTTTAATGTTTTGTGCCGGTCGCGGGAAAGAAATCATTTTAACACGGAGTTCGCGGAGTTCAGAGGGAGTTTCACAGAGGACCAGCAGTTCTCATTTTGGTCCATCCGATCGGTCCCTGTCCGTTGTAACGCTGCCAATCCCGCGCGGGCAGTCGAAAGTCTGTTAACGCCCATTCTGGGCAAGCGGCGAGGTGGCACGAATGTCATGAATTCCGCACCAGGCGAAAGTCCGCATTGAGTCGAAAACGGCTGTGGGGCGTAGATCCGCATGTCATCCTTGTATCCGGAGGCAGCTTCATGGTCCTGGCCTGCCCGGCGCGGTGCGGTGCGAACCGATACGCCCCGTGCCGCGGACTGAACATTTTGACTCCGCGAAACTCCGCACGAACTCCGCGAAACTCCGCGTCCGCCTGATGACTGTCTGGCAAACGGCACAAACGAACCGCCGTTGCCCGGGACGGTGAAAC
>JAYUEJ010000237.1:0-6301 GCA_043739265.1 Rhodopila sp.
CCATAAAGGCGCTTCGTGCGTCGGCTTTTCAGCCAACCTGTCTCCGCATCCCGCGCCGCAAGACGTTTGTTCCGCCGCACCCGCTGGCGATTGGGGATGTTTCGGATCACACGGTCTTTCAGTGCAACTCATCCGGCTTGCCAGGACAGCCGACAGGCCCCCGGTTACGCTACCGGTTAGCCCAGAGACCGGGAGTCGCTACCTCCAGCGAATGCCCGTCCGGATCGCGGAAATACAGGCTGGTACCCCCACGGGACCAGACGATCCGGCTTTCCACGGCGACAGAGATGCAAACCAGGTGATCTTCCCACGACGCCAGTTCACCGAACGGGATGGCGAGCGCCAGATGCAGCGCGCCGCGCCCGTGATGCGGCGGAATCATGCTTCCCCCCGGGCCGGGCGCCGCACGATCGGTCATGCCATGGCGGAACAGCAGCAACATCTGTTCCCCCGGCATTTCCATCGCGCACATCCGGTCATCGTGGAAGACCACCGCGAAACCGAACACACGCTCGTAGAACGCGCGCGACCGGTCGAGATCGTCCACGTAGAGCGAGGTTTCCAGTATCTGACTGACCCGGGGCATCGTGACCTCTTGTCCTGACGGGGATATCCGGCGGGAACCGAAGCACAATCAACTCAAACCCGCTTGCGCGCCACCGACTTGATCTCGCCACGCGGGCGACCGGAGGCCATGCCGATTTCCCGATCCTGCGCCTCGATCACCGCTTTCGCCGGTTCATCCCCGTCCAAACCGCCCAGCACGGAGGTTAGGACCTTGCGGTTGGACGTCTGCGTGCCGTCCACATAGGTTACGTCGAACAGCACGAACGTGCTTTCGTTACGCCGTTTCATCGCCATCGTATCAATCCTGTCCTGGCCTCCCGCCCGCTACGCCCCTTGGGGCTCCTCGGAAGCAACCGGTGCTTCGGACGGTGCGGGCGCTTCGCCGGGCTGGTCGGCCGAACGGCGGGCGTCCTGGCGATCCCGCAGCTTCGCTTCTTTCTTCGCCTGCTTGGCGCGATCGCGTTCGGCACGCTGGTGGTTGTAGTTCGGTTTGAATACCATGGTCGCCTCTTGCATCCCCTTCGGCAGGCTTCGGGATGAAGCGGCTGCCTACGCGGGTCCTGTCTCTGTCGTGCGCGGGTTCTATACGGACGCGGTCGCCAGCGATACCACGGGCTCAGGCGATTTTACCTTGGCCTCGTCCCGCACCTTGTCCACCTTCGCCAGTTCGGCTTTCGCCGTGTCGGCCGACCGTCCATCGGTCAGCTTCTGGGTGAGCCTGACGATCGCATCCGGCTTGTCGGTCCCGACGACCCCGGCGTATTCCCCGGCCAACCGATCGATCGCCAACTCAAACAGGTTGCGCTGGCTGTAGCTGGGGGCGGACCCGTTCGCCACCGATTGCAGGTCGCGGCACACCTCGGCCACTGCCTTGAGGTCGCCCGAGTTGATCTTGGCCTGAAACTCCTGCGCCCGCTTCGCCCACATCATCCGGCTAACCTTGGGGCGCCCGGCCAGGATCGTCATGACCTGTGCCATCGTCTCCGGTGTCGCCAGCTTGCGCAGCCCGGTCACCCGAGCCTGGGCGACGGGGACGCGGAGGGTCATTTTGTTCTCATCGAAGGAGATGTAGATCAGGTCGAGCTTGTGCCCCCCGATCTCCTCCGATCCGATTTTGTCGATCTTGCCCACGCCATGCGTCGGATAGACGACGAAGTCACCGGCGCGGAACGGATCGCCGTCGCGCGGCTTCTCCTGCGCCGCGGTTGCTCCGAAAGCCGCCGAGACCATAGCCTTGGTAATTTCTGCTGCCGCCAATTTGTCCACCCACGTTAAGTTCGGTTCTTATATAGGAGTTTCCGCGGGAGATACACCGCTGGATTGAACGGCGTGATTCATGGCCGCCGGCGGGGCGGTTTCTGCCTTTCGGCGTGCGGTTCCCTCCAGCCTGGAGCATTTTGACGATGGTTGGAAGCCGAGCGGCCTTTTTGCGAGCTCATGGCGCGACGGGTTCGGGTTGCCTGTTCCAGGCCGGTGCCGCGCCGGTTGGCCCGAACCCGCCGCGGCATGACGGGGGTGGCGGCTTCGGGCACGACATCGTGGGAACGTTCCCGGGTTCCGTTTGGGAACCGAGGCGATTTCGGGGCGATGTGCGTGATTTGGGGTGTTTGATTTGGGGCAATTGGCACAGGCGTCGTATTGCTGGCCGGCGTGTTGCCGTTCTTCTGTCGAGTGGGTGTCAGGCCGGGAATTTTTTTGCACGGAGACAGCGCGAGGGCCGCGAAGGGCCACTGAGAAACCGTGCCTCCGACGCAGTGCCGTCACCGGCGGCGGGATAAAATGCTTTTGGCGGCCCCGGACCGCTGCGCCAATCCACGAGTGCGGTCCGTCTGGTCCCGAGGAGCCAGCATCGCGACTCTCCGTGGTCTTTGTGTCCTCCGGTTGGCTCCTTGTTGGAAATGCGGACAGAATGAACGAACGCGGGATTTGCGTGCTCCCGGTTTGCACGCTCCCATTGGCCCGAACACCATGCAGATCACCTCGACCAGGCGGCGATCGGGCAGCACGTCATTGATAGAGGCTGAAATCGAGGTGCCGCGACGGCTGGCCCCGGGATGGGCGAGCCGTCCATAGACTCTGGCGATCGACGCTGGCGGTTTTGGCCTCATTCAGCCTGGAATCGCGTGCGATCGTCATGAGTTCCATCCAATTCCATTCGGCTCGGCGGCTATTTGCCCTGCAGGACGTCCATCAACGGCGGGAACGTCAACAGCAGCGCCGCGGCCAGCATCGCGAACGACGCCGCGTTGACCCGCACGACGTTCACGTCGCGCGATCGCCACCGTTTGGAAAACCCATACCACGCCAGCAGCCATACGGCGATCGCGGTCAGCGCCACGCCGGACAACGGCCCGGTCGGGGGCCAGACGATGAATGCGCGCTGCACCGCGGGGATCGCGTCGGCGGCCAGGCTGGAAATCCCCAGAGCCAGTGATCCGACCCCGGCCGCCAAAATGGCCGCGGCTCCCGGGCCATTCGGCAGCGAACCCAATTCCGGCTGCCGGGTCATCTTATTTTTCCTGTAGCAAAATGACGTCCGCCCCGCCCCGGATGGGAGCGTATTTGTTCAGGAATGCCCCGAAGACGCCGGCCACGGCGGTGGCGAAAAAGGCGACGACGGTGAATCCCAGCACCGCGTTCCGCATGTGGCGATGCAGGGCAAGCCGCGGCCCATATTTGATGAACACGTAGGCGACCATTGTCATCGCGATGGGCGTGATCCAGGCGATGTGCTCCTTCCACTCCATCCCCAGGTTGTGCCATCCGGCGGTTCGCGGACTGGATAGCAGCAACCGTTGCGGATAGGCGGACAGATCCGTGATCCCGGCCGGCGGAACCGCGCGATACCAGGGGTAAATCACAAATGCACCCGACAGCGTGGCAAGCCAGGCGAGTGCCGCCATGCCGATCAGATAGAGCCGGAACAGCATATTGTTCCCAGCTTGCAACGGGACCTGCGGGCCGGCTACAGCAGTCGCGTAGATCACCGCGACAGCGCCCGAAAACGCCAGCATGAACAGGGCACCGAACCCCATGCCATGGACGACCGTGATCATGTCCCGGTACGAGATTTCCACGGTAATGACCTATTTCAGGGTTTCCAGGTAAGCGATCAGGTCGGCACGTTTGTTCGGATCCTTCACACCCGCAAAGGTCATTTTCGTTCCGGGCATGGCGGTCCGTGGCGACTCCAGATACTTGTCCAGCGACGCGGCATCCCAGGTCATGTTCGCCGCCTCATTGGCCGGCGAGTAAGTGTAGCCTGGTACCCCACCGGTTTTGCGCCCCACCAGGCCGGACAATGTCGGCCCGATCTTGTTCTGGCCAGGCTGCACCGAATGACAAATGCCGCACGAGGACTGAAACACGGCTTTTCCGGCGCCTGCATCGGCGGCCAGCGCGGCAGGGACGAACGTGATGCTCAGCAACGCTGCGCTGAACGCGTACCGGACAACTTTCTTTGACATAGGCGATCTCCTTGACCCACGCGACCAGACCAGGCAGCAGGCCTCATTTTAGGCGACTCGACCTTGTTTGGCCCGTCATGGCCGGTCTTGCGTCGGCCAACCGCGCATGAACGGCCGGGGTTGGATGGCCGGGCTTGGATGGCCATGACGATACGGCAATGGAATCCGGTCGAAACGAGACTTGCCGCGGACCCTGATCGCGAGACCATGATCCCGCTGGGCGGACCGTTCGATGCGGGGCGATTATGCGATCAAACACTCGGCTACCGGCCGGCCGGCAGTTTGCTGTGCAGGATGTCGCCGATCAGCAACAATGTGGGTTCCAGGATTTCCATGTCGTTGAGGGAATCGGCGGCCGCCGATTCGGCGAATGCCCTGGCATCCCGGTCATGCGCTCGTGACGCGGCGGCGGCCAGCGCGTTCAGCGCATCGGTAATTTTCGTATGCTCTGCAAATATCGCCTCACGCTCGGCCCGAACCCGATCCGTCATCGGCAGCGCCCATGCCATGTCCGGCGTCACCTGACCGTCAGCCAATCGCGGCAGCAGGGTCAGCGGCGGCAGGATGAATTCCTGTTCGCGGGCGATATGGCGCTGGAATATCACCAGGGCCTTGCCGGCCTCGATCCCTACCGAACCTTTCCGGCGCGACAGAGTCGAGAGCCGTTCAACCGTTTCGTCTTGGGCGATGCGCAGCGACTGCGGGATGGCATGCGGGGCGGCCGGGACGGACTCCGCCATGGGTTTCGGGGTTGGCGCCATCGGGGAACAGCCCGCGGCGGCGATCGCGATCAGTGTGAGGAGGGTCGGCGATGTCGGGCGCATGGCTCGTTTTCCAATCCTATGCCGGACAGATTTGTGGCGATCGGGGGCGGCGATCAAAAAATCAGCCATGCGAACAGCAGGAACGTGTTGTTGTCGCTGGCATTGCGTCCGGCGCCGTCATAATTGGACGCACCGCCGTTGAACTGGGTGTAGGCGATGTATTGGGCACCGAGCTTGAGGTTCATGAACGGGGCCCATAGGGAGTCGGTCTTGCCGAACGGAACCCAGTCCGCTTCGATGATGAACGCATTGCTGTTCGGTTTAGTGTTGGCGCTGCCGACCAGTGCGGCCGGCCGATAGAGTACCGGGTTCGCCGGGCCCCAGGTCTTCTGCCACCCAAGCGTCGCCCCGTATGTATTGGTGTACCAGTAGGAGACATTCGCCCGGACCTGTTCCAGGTTGGATTTCGCGCCAAATCCGGTGCCGAACGCCGTCGCACGCAGGTTCTGATCTTCGTGCGTGTAGATGCCCTGCACGGTCACGCTGTGCGGGCCTTCACCAACGAGTTGGTAACTGGCATCGAACGCATAGTCGGTATAATGGTTCGCGCCGTTGATGCCGGTTGTTTGGTAAGGCAACCCGGTCGAAGGATTGACGTCGGCATGCATGAACAAGGCTCCGACATGGGCGGTGTTGTCGCCCCAATGCCATTCATACGCCGCGCGCAGATACGGCGCCGGGCTTGTGGTACTGCCGATCGTGTAGTCGTTGCCTATGCGGGCCAGTGCCCACGAACCCAGCGTGTTGTAGGCGCCGCCTTCGAGATAGAGTTTGTTGTCGTACCAGGCATAGGCCGTGTAGCCGATTGCGTTGCCGCCAAACGAGCCGGCCAGCATCGGATTGGCCGCCGGCGCGGGAGCGAGCGCCGAGGCGATGTAGGGGAAGCCCCAGGCGAACGTCGTGTTATAAGGGTCCTGCACCGTCGGCGTGTTGTTGAGCGTGGTGCCGAGCCGCAACTCTGTGCCGCTAAGATCGAAGAGCCTGGTGTAGGGCCGCAGATCGGTATTATCGACGTGCGATCTGTTGGTGACATCGGACCAGGTGAATTGCATCAATCCACCGCTGTAGGGTCCGATCCTGCCGCCGATGAAGCCGCTGACCTGATCGAGTGAGGGGTTGTCGTTGGCGGCATAATGGTGCGCCACCTGATCGCCCGGCACGCTGGCTGCGGTGTGGGTGAACGTGGTTGTCGCCATCAGCGACAGTGGCAGTTTCGCCGCCCAACCCTCGCCGCCGGTCTGGGTGTAACCGCCGATCTTGAACGCTCGGCCCAGCGGCGTGAGTTGCGGACCGTAAGCGCCGACATGGCAGGCAGTGCAGGCCTCACCGGTCTGCTGCGCGAAAGACGGGATGGCCCGGGCGCGTCCCGCCGGCAAGAGAAGTCCCAGCGCCGACAGCAGCATCCAGCTTCTCGAACGAAACGCTCTGATCATCGCAGCATAC
>JAYUEJ010000238.1:0-2077 GCA_043739265.1 Rhodopila sp.
CAGACCGAGGAAGAAACGGTTCGCGCCATGGCGATGGAAGGGCTGGCGCGCCGCATGGACGCCGTCGCCGCCGACGCCGCGATGCGGGAGGTTTACCGGGTCCGCCTGGAATACGAGCTGTCCGTCATCGCCTCCATGGGTTTCTCTGGCTACTTTCTTATTGTTGCCGACTTCATCCAGTGGTCGAAGGCGCAGGGCATTCCGGTCGGTCCGGGACGCGGTTCGGGCGCCGGATCGGTGGCGGCGTGGGCGCTGACCATCACCGACCTCGATCCGTTGCGGTTCAATCTGCTGTTCGAACGGTTTCTCAACCCGGAACGGGTGTCGATGCCCGACTTCGACATCGACTTCTGCCAGGAAGGACGCGACCGCGTTATCGACTATGTCCGCAACGAGTATGGCGGCGACCGGGTCGCCCAAATCATTACATTTGGCAAGTTGCAGGCGCGGGCCGCCGTCCGCGACGTCGGCCGCGTGCTGGGGCTGCCATACGGCCAGGTCAACAAAGTCGCTGAACTGATCCCCAACAATCCCGCCAAGCCGGTGACGTTGCAGCAGGCGGTGGACGGCGAGCCGAAGTTGCAGGCCCTGCGCGCCGAGGACGAGGGCATCGGCCGGCTGATCGAAATCGCGCTGCGGGTGGAGGGTCTTTACCGGCACGCATCGACCCATGCCGCCGGCGTGGTGATCGGCGACCGCCCGTTGGTGGAGCTGGTGCCGCTGTATCGCGATCCGAAATCGGATTTTCTGGTCACCCAATACTCGATGAAATATGTCGAGCAGGCGGGGCTGGTCAAATTCGATTTCCTCGGACTGACCACGCTGACCATCCTGCGGCGGGCCGAGAATTTCCTGAAGGGTCTTGGCATCGCGGTCGATTTGGACAAGCTGCCGTTCGACGACAAACGCACGTTCGAGATGCTGCAGAAAGGCGATGCCGGCGGGGTGTTCCAGTTGGAAGGCCAGGGCATGCGCGACACGTTGCGGCAAATGCGCCCCGACCGGTTTGAGGATCTGATCGCCGCCGTGGCGCTGTATCGTCCCGGCCCGATGGCCAACATCCCCGACTACTGCCGGCGCAAGCACGGCGAGAAATGGGAAGCGCCGCATAAGGTGATTCACGAGATCCTGTCCGAGACTTACGGCATCATGGTGTATCAGGAACAGGTGATGCAGATCGCCCAGACGATGGCGGGGTATTCCCTCGGCAGCGCGGACCTGTTGCGCCGCGCCATGGGCAAGAAGATCGCCGCTGAGATGGAGGCGCAACGAAACGTCTTTACCGATGGCGCGATCAAGAACGGTATCGACCCGACCAAGGCGACCGAAGTGTTCGACCTGATGGCGAAATTCGCCGATTATGGCTTCAACAAATCGCATGCCGCCGCCTACGCGCTGATCGCCTACCAAACCGCATGGCTGAAAGCCAACCATCCGGAAGTGTTTATCGCCAGTTGCATGAGTTTGGCTTTGAACAACACCGACCGGCTTGCGGCATTGAAGCAGGAAGCCGAACGCAGTTCGATCAAAATGCTGCCGCCGGATATCAACCGGTCCGGAGCCGATTTTTCGGTGGAACGGATGGACGATGGCCGGCTGGCGATCCGTTACGCTTTGGCTGGAGTGAAGAAGGTCGGGTTCTCGGCCATGGAATCCCTGGCGGCGGTGCGCGGTGAGATACCGTTCGCGGATGTGACCGACTTCGCCACCCGCGTCGATCCGCGCCAGATCAACAAGATGCAGATCGAGAATTTGGTGCGGGCCGGGGCGTTCGACCGGCTGGATGGCAACCGGGCGAAATTGTTCGCCGGGGCCGAAACGGTGTTGCGGCGGGCGCAGGCGGATCAGGAGGAAAAGGCCAGCGGCCAGATCGGTCTGTTCGGCGGTGCGTCCAGCAAGCCGGAGCCGCTCCGCTTGCCCGACATGCCCGACTGGCCGCCGCTGGAGCGTCTGGCGTTCGAAGCCGAAGCGGTCGGTTTCCATCTGACCGCGCATCCGCTGGATGCCTACACTCAGGCGCTGAAACGACTGGGTGTGACGCAGTCGGTGCATGTAGAAGCGCGCGCGGCGGCCGGCG
>JAYUEJ010000239.1:0-18902 GCA_043739265.1 Rhodopila sp.
GGATCGGCCAGCCAGCACGATATCGCCGGCCAGGGCGAAACTGGCCCCGGCGCCGGCCGCCACGCCATTCACCGAGCAGATAACAGGGAGCCTGGACCCTCGGATGCGCCGCACGACCTCATGGTGGTGACGATCCGCCAATGCTTGCAAATCGGGCGGACCATGCGGGCCAGGGGTGACGTCCGCCCCAAGTTCCTGCCCCGAGCAAAAGCCGCGCCCGGCCCCGGTGAGCACCAGCGCCCGGCATGTCGCATCGGCTTCGGCGGCGTCGATTGCCGCCAGAAGTTGATCCAGCATTGGGATGTTGATGGCATTCAGCCTGGCCGACCGATTGAGGATCAGCGTCCGCCAGCCGTCATGCCGTTCAACCAAAACCTCATTCATTAAACCGCCTCTCCTTGTGCCAGGCGGAACGCCGCCATCGGATAAACGCCGAGGACCCGCACTTCCGTCGAAAAGAACGAGAGTTCGTCCAGGGCACGGCGCAGCCCGGGGTGTTCGGGATGGCCATCGACGTCGCACAGAAACTGGGTCGCGGTGAACGCGCCGCCCATCATATAGCTTTCCAGCTTGGTCATGTTGACGCCGTTGGTGGCGAAGCCGCCCAGCGCCTTGAACAGCGCGGCGGGGACGTTGCGCACGCGGAAGACGAACGTGGTCATCAGATTTGGCGTGGCGGGATCGACGTCCATCGGCTTCGGCGCGACGACATAGAAGCGGGTGGTGTTATGCGCGGCGTCTTCCACGTTCGCGCGCAGGATCTCCAGGCCGTAGATTTCGGCGGCCAGCGACGACGCGATGGCGGCATCCTCCTTGCGGCCCCACTCGGCAACCAGTTGGGCGGCGCCGGCGGTATCCGCCTCGACGACAGCGGTCAGCCGCAGGTCAGCCAGGATGCGGCGCACCTGGCCCAGCGCGACGGTATGCGAATGCGCCCGCTTGATGTCGCCGATGCTGGCACCCTTGATCCCCAACAGGCAGTGCTCGACCCGCTGGAACTGCTCGCCGATGATGAACAGTCCGGATTCGGGCAGCAGATGATGGATGTCGGACACCCGGCCTGCCAGACTGTTCTCGCACGGCAGCATCCCCAGCGTGGCCTGACCGTCGCGTACGGCGTCGATGGCAGCTTCAAAGGACGGGCAGGGCAGGGTCTTCATGGCCGGGTAGGCGTTGCGGCATGCCAGGTCGGAATACGCCCCCGGCACACCCTGGAAAGAAATCGCACCCGGCTTGATCGCGCCCGGCTTGATGGCACCCGGCTTGATGGCACCGGTCATGACCGGCCCAACAGCGCGCGGGCGCGCTCCAAATCCTCGAGGGTATCCACCCCGAACGGGCCGTGTTCCATGCGCACGCAGGCGATCCGCATCCCATTCTCCAAGGCTCGCAATTGTTCCAGACTCTCGCGCTGCTCCAGCAGGCTTGGCGGCAGCGAGACGTAGCGGTCGAGCACCGCACGACGGTAGGCATAAATCCCGATATGATGCCAGCGGGGTCCCGAACCCCAGGGGATCGCCTGACGGGAGAAATACAACGCCGGCGCGATGGTTTGGCCAGGCAAGAAGGCGCAGGCGGCTTTGACGAAGGAAACCGTGGTCGCCTCGGTTTCGTCGCGAATCGGCACGACCAGGGTGCCGATATCCACGTTCGGATCGGTCAGCGGGGTGATGACCAGGCGCAGGGCTTCAGGGTCCAGCGTCGGGAAATCGCCTTGCAGGTTCACCACCACGTCATGTTCGCGGTCGGGGTCCAGTTCCGCCAGCGCCGCATGCACCCTGTCCGAACCCGACGGCAGACCCGGATCGGTCAGCACCGCCCGGCCGCCGGCGGCACGCACCGCGGCCGCGATCTCGGGGTCGCCGCAGGCCACCGCGACCGGCCCGATCCCGGCCTGTCGGCCACGGTCGAGCATGTGCAGGATCATTGCCCGGCCGTTGATATCGGCAAGCGGCTTCCCGGGCAGGCGCACTGACGCCATGCGGGCGGGGATCACGACGATCGGATTTAAGGCGATGGGTGGGTTCAAGGCGATCGGTGGGCTTAAGCCGGGGGGTTGATTCAGGCCGATGGGCGGATTCAAACGATTGGGTGTCCTGCGGATTCCGCCGAATGCGCGCGGTGCCGGTATGAAACCGGCACCGGCGTCGGGGGGTGGGTTGAAGAGGCGATTTCGTTTCCCTATGGTGCGGCCAGCTTACGGACGCCCTCGTCCCCGTGCAACGGCGGGTCGGTGCGTTCGCTTGCGTCCATCCAACCGGGCCTCGGTGCCCTCATTCGATCAGGAAGCTTCGCTGCATGGACAGCATGGAAATCAACAAGGGCATGGCCGCGGTGCTTATCGCCGGCATCATGTTCTTTCTCTCGGGCCTGATCGGCATGCACCTTGTGACCGAGGTACGGCTGGAAAAGCCCGCAATCGAAATTCAGGGGGTCGCGGTCGCCGAGGCCTCCGCCGACGCACCGAAGCAGGAAGCGCTGCCGCCGATCGCACCGCTGTTGGCCAAAGCGGACGTCGCCGCCGGCGAATCCACGGTCAAGAAGCTGTGCAGTTCCTGCCATACCGTCGCCGATGGCGGCAAATCCGGCGTGGGTCCGAACCTGTATGCCGTTGTTGGCGCCGCGCACGGACACATCGACGGGTTCAACTATTCGGCCGGGATGAAGGCGAAAACCGGACCGTGGACGTTCGATGAGCTGAACGCGTGGCTGCGCAAGCCGGCTTCCTATGTGCCGGGCACGCGCATGGCGTTCGCGGGGATCAACAACGACCAACAGCGGGCGGACGTGATCGCTTATCTGCGGAGCCTGTCGCACTCCCCCGTTCCGCTCCCGGCACCCTGATCACCGCGGCCCTTTCCATCGACCTCGATCGCTACGTGGCGGCGGCGGTGGCCGCCGTCGATGCGGCCGGCGACGTCATCCGGCCGTTCTTTCGCGGTTCGGTTGCCGCCGACCTGAAATCCGACCAGTCGCCCGTCACGATCGCCGATCGCGAGGCCGAACTGGCGATGCGGGCAATTTTGAACGCACTCTGTCCCGAATGCGGCATCCTGGGTGAAGAATTCGGCCTGGAACGCCCAGAGGCGCGGCTTCGCTGGGTATTGGACCCGATCGACGGGACGCGGGCGTTCATCACCGGCCGTCCAACCTTCGGCACGCTGGTCGCATTACTCGATGGCGATGAACCGCTGGTTGGGATTATCGACCAGCCGGTCACAAACGAGCGCTGGATCGGCGCGGCCGGTCGCGCTACCCGATTTGCCGGACCGCTGGGCGGCCGGGTCGGCACCCGAGCGTGCGCTGACTTAAGTTTGGCGGAACTGTCGTGTACCAGTCCGGAAATGCTGGGCGACGATCGGCCGCGTTGGCAAAATGTCGCGTCGCGCGTGCGGCGCACCTATTGGGGTGGCGACTGTTACGCGTACGGTTTACTCGCACTGGGCCAGATCGACGTGATCGTGGAGTGCGACCTGAAACCGTGGGATTGGGCGGCCTTGCTGCCGGTTATCCACGGCGCCGGTGGGCTGGTAACGGACTGGCAGGGCAATCCCCCTAAGGTCGAGGGCGACGGCCGGATCATCGCGGTGGGCGACCCCGCGTTACTTCCAGGTGTTACGCGGGCATTGGGCACCCAACCCTGATCCCCAAGGGGGCGGGGCGGGGCGGGCCGGCACCGTCAAGCGGCGGGCAGGAACGTTTCGAACCGAGTCTTATGAAACGATCGAGCCGGCTAAAAAAGATTTTGAATCCGTTTTAGCACCGCGGAGCAGGTATAAGGCTTCGGGATCAGCGGTTCAGGCAGGTCCCCGGTATCGGCCGCGGTTTGCGGAAACCCAGAGGTGAGCAGCACTTTTGTGCCGGGATGACGCCGGCAAACCCATTTTGCCAGGTCAAATCCGGTTTCCGTACCCGGCATGTTGACGTCGCTAAAGACTAAATCCACCTGTTTATCGGCAAGCAAAGCCTTGGCCTGGGTTACATTGCCCGCCTCCAGTACGTTATAGCCGCAGTCAAGCAGAAAGTCGGTCAGGAACAGACGAATGAGTTCCTCGTCCTCGACCACCAAAATAGTCCGAGCGCATTGTTCCATAAAACCGGATAGCGATTCGTGTGTGTCGCATTGCGATTCGTGTGTGCCGCCTTGCGATTCGTGTGTGCCGCCTTGCGATTCGTGTGTGACAGACAACATGGAATGGAAACCCCAGAATTGTGTCGCCGTTGTTATATCGTGGTTATTACTAATTGGTTAACACCCCGAGTCGCGAAGAGCGAAATTGATGCGTCTCGCAGCTTTGTGAAATCCGCGGACCGCGTTTGCAAACCCGGGTCGCTCACGCAAGCTGGCCACGGAGCGGGGAGGTTCCTTGCCACGGTGGCGGATTGACAAGCGGTTTCAACGCCAGGAACGCCTGCAGTCGGCGCTATTCATCTGGCGCCCGCGCGGCATCGGCCGATCCGCAGCGGCATCCGATGTAGCGACCTTGCCGCTAAACTTTGCGGTGGACCGGAGCCATCGTTCCTGAACGTTCGCGATGTCTATTCTCCCCCAGCGGGTCGTGCGCGGATGGCCGGCACAAGACCACGGCCATGACGGACCGGGCCAGGTCGGGTCGCCTAAAATGAGAATGGTTGCCATGGCACGCTCCTATAAGCCGCCAAACCTGCTATGGAGTATGCGGTTCGCAGATGCGTCGAAGGAACAAACGCCCATGGACATCGGTATCACCCCCACTGGCATCACCCCCACTGGCATCACCCCCGCCGGCATTACCCTGGAATCGCGCTTCGCCGATCTGGACCAGCCGGTCTTGCTCACCGGCATTCAGGCCCTTCTGCGGCTGCTGCTGGAACAGCGCCGCCTGGACATCGCCGCCGGGCTGAACACCGCCGCCCTGGTCTCCGGCTACCGAGGCTCCCCGCTCGGCGGCCT
Source organism: Rhodopila sp. (assembly GCA_043739265.1). Taxonomy (GTDB): domain Bacteria; phylum Pseudomonadota; class Alphaproteobacteria; order Acetobacterales; family Acetobacteraceae; genus Rhodopila. The sequence goes on from JAYUEJ010000239.1 coordinate 4,934, forward strand.
GGACCGCGAGTTGTGGGTGCAGAAAAAGCTGATGGCGGCACACGATATCCGGTTTGAGCCGGGGGTGAACGAGGACCTCGCCGCCACCATGCTGTATGGCACACAGGAGATCGACGCGTTCCCCGGCAAGCGGGTCGATGGCGTGTACGGCATGTGGTACGGCAAGGGGCCAGGCGTCGATCGAACCGGCGACGCGTTTCACTGTGCCAATATGGGTGGCACGCATCGGCATGGCGGTATCCTGGCGATCGCCGGCGATGACCATGGCGCGCATTCGTCCACCTATCCGCACCAGACCGAATACGTCTTCCAGAACTGCTTCATGCCGGTGCTCAATCCGGCCTCGGTCCAGGATGTCATTGACCTCGGGCTGGCCGGTTGGGCGATGTCGCGGTTTTCCGGCGTCTGGGTGGCCATGAAGACGACCGCGGAAACGATGGAGCAGGCGTCCACCGCGATCGTGCCGTCCGAACGCCAGTTCGTGACGCCGGACTTTCCGGTCCCGCCGCACGGGCTGAACTTCGACCACACCCTGCATTTCCCGGCCGACCGCGCCGAACTGGAACGGCGGATGATCGAGGAGAGAATGCCGGCGGTGCTGGCCTGGGCGCGGGCCAACCGGATCGACCGGCTGATCAGCGGGTCCGCCGATGCGACGATCGGGCTGGTCACCGTCGGCAAAGCGCATGAGGACACGCTGCATGCGTTGCGCCGGCTGGGGCTGGACCAGCATCCACAGATCGCGATCTACAAGGTCGGAATGACCTGGCCGCTGGAAACCGAGGGACTTCGCGCATTCGCCCGCGGTAAACGTCAGATACTGGTCATCGAGGAGAAACGCGGCTTCGTCGAAAGCCAGATCCGTGATGCGCTGTATCATCTTCCGGCGGACGAACGGCCCGAGGTCAGCGGCAAGACCATGCCGAACGGTGCCGCGCTGCTGTCGCCGCTGATGGAATTGTCGCCGGAAAGCGTTGCCGCGGGATTGGCGACGTTCCTGGGGCAGGCGGGGTTGAACCTGCCGGCGCCGCCAGCACCTTTGGCGGTGGACCGGCCGGACGGCCTGCTGCGCCGCATCCCGGCGTTCTGTGCCGGCTGCCCGCATGCGACATCGACCAAACTGCCCGACGGCAGCTTCGCCAGCGCCGGCATCGGCTGCCATTTCATGGCTTTGGACGATGGTCCGGAAACCCGCACCTTCACCCATATGGGCGGCGAGGGCGCGCCGTTCGTCGGCCTGGCCAGCTTCACCGATGTGAAGCACATTTTTGCCAATCTCGGCGACGGCACCTACCAGCACTCCGGCAGCATGGCGATCCGCCAGGCGGTCGCTTCGAAAACCCGCATCACCTACAAACTGCTGTTCAACGACGCTGTTGCCATGACCGGCGGCCAGCCGACCGAGGGCGCGCCGACCGTACCGCATATCGCGGCGCAACTCGCCGCCGAGGGCGTCAGGCGCATCGCCATCGTGGCGGATGAAGAAGATCGGCTGCCGCCGGCATCCGCTCTGCCGCCCGGCGTCACCCGGCACACGCGCGACGAACTTGACGCCGTGCAGCGGTCGTTGCGGGATTTCGAGGGACCGTCCGTGCTTATTTACGATCAGGTGTGCGCGACAGAAAAGCGCCGCCGCCGCAAGCGTGGCACGATGGCGCAGCCCACGCGGCACGTCGTGATCAACGAATCCGTCTGCGAGAACTGCGGCGATTGCTCGGTGCAGTCCGCCTGCATCGCCATCGAGCCGGTGGAAACCGAACTGGGGCGTAAACGGCGGATCAACCCGACAAGCTGCAACGTCGATCTGTCGTGCCTGAAGGGGTTTTGTCCGAGTTTTGTGACTCAGGCGGGGCCGCCGGCCGCGCCGGACGCGGATACGCAGTGGCAGGCGCGGGAAGCTGAATTTTCCGCGCAGTTGTCGGCGCCCGTGGTGCCGTCGCCGGCGGTTTGGCGGGGGTTGTTCGCAGGGATCGGCGGCGGCGGGATTGTTACGTCCGGGGCGATCCTGGCGATGGCGGCGCATCTGGAAGGACGCGCGGTCAAGACGTTGGATTTCACCGGCCTGGCGCAAAAGAACGGCGCTGTGGTTGCTCATGTGCAGATCGCGGCGAATGAGGATGCGCTGGATGTGGTTCGGATTCCGCTGGGCACCGCCGACCTGATGGTGGCAGCGGATTTGGCGGTTGGCTGTCAGGCGGGGGTGCTGGAGCGGAATGCCAGGACCGCCGTTGTGATCGGCAACCTGGATCTGGCTGCGACGGCCGACTTCAAGCGTGACGCCACGCTGTCGATCGACGCCGCGCTGCACCGGCGGACGATCGACAAAGTCACCGACAGCAGCCGGTCGATCTGGCTGCACGGCGTGCGGCTGGCGGAGCGGTTGTTTGGCAATGCCCAGGCGATGAACACGATGCTGCTAGGCATGGCCTGGCAGCGCGGACTGGTTCCGGTCGGCGAAGCGGCGATCCTGCGGGCGATCGAACTGAACGGCGCGGCGGTGAAGCTGAACAAACGGGCTTTCCTGTGGGGCCGTATCCTGGCCGACCAGCCGGGGCTGATGAAGCAGATACTGGAGGGTATGACGGACGGTCCTCCGGCCGATCTGGATACGCTGGTGGCGCATCGCGCGGCGGCGCTGACGGCGTATCAGTCGAAGCGTTATGCGGATCGTTTCCTCGCGTTGGTGCGCGAAGTCTTGCAGCGCGAAACCGCTGTCATGGGTGCGCCCGGGCGCTTGTCGCGCGCGGCGGCCGATGGGCTTTATCGGGTCATGGCCTATAAGGATGAATACGAGGTCGCTCGTTTGCATGCCGCCGCGACTTATGGGGAGAAGCCGGCGTTCCACATGTCGCCGCCGTTGATTACCGGGATCGACAAGGCAACCGGGCGGCGCCGGAAGATCGCGATCCCCGGTTCGGTGGCGTTGCCGCTGTTCCGGATACTGCGGCACGGCAAGGCGGTGCGCGGGACGGTGCTGGACCTGTTCGGCTATCAGGCGGAACGGCGGCACGAAAGGGCGCTGATCGACCAGTATATCGGCGATTTGCGGTTGGTTCTGGCGGGGTTGACGCCGGCTTGCCTGAACACGGCGGTGGCGCTGGCGGAACTGCCGGACCAGATACGCGGGTTCGGGCCGGTGAAAGACGCGAACCGCGCCAAGGCGGCGATCCAGCGGACTCGGTTGCTCGAGCAATTCGTGCGGCCGGTGGCTGTTCTCGCGGTGGCGGCGGAGTAACGATGTTCCGGCTTCCGCCATGGCGAGCGTTGCGTAGCAAACCCCCTGGCCGGGCCCGTGGTCAGGGGGATTGCCTCTTGCAACGACGATGGTCGTCGAGACGAAACTCTTCAGTCTGTGTCAAGGGGTCAGCTTCGCCAACGGCAAGCGTACCCCCGCATCATGCAGGTGGCACGCCGCTACATGGCCGGGGACGATCTCGCGTAGTAACGGGGCTTCGTTACGGCAGCGCTGCATGACGTAGGGGCAGCGTGTATGGAAATGGCAGCCCGACGGCGGATTGATCGGGCTTGGGACATCGCCGGACAGGATGACCCGTGTGCGTCGGTGGGCGCCGGCCCTGGGAATCGGCACGGCGGACAGCAGGGCTTCGGTATAGGGATGTAACGGAGCCTCAAACAGACTGACCTTGTCGGTCATCTCAACGATACGGCCAAGATACATGACTGCGACCCGGTGGCTGATATGCTCGACCACGCCCAGATCGTGCGCGACGAACAAATAGGACAGCTTGTATTCGTCCTGCAGGTCCATCATCAGGTTGATAATTTGTGCCTGAATCGAAACGTCCAGCGCGGACACCGGTTCATCGCCGACGATCAGGGCCGGGTTCAAAGCGAGTGCCCGAGCGATGCCGACGCGCTGGCGTTGGCCGCCGGAGAATTCATGAGGATAGGACTTCATCAATGCCGGCCGCAGCCCCACACGCGTGAACAGCGCGGCGACCCTGTCGTTACGCTCGTTTGCTGGACAGGTGCGATGGATCGTCAGCGGCTCACCCACGATATCGCCGGCCGTCATACGCGGATTGAGGGACGCGTAGGGGTCCTGATAGATCATTTGCATACGCTGACGGAACGGCATCAGGGCCTTGGCATCCAGCGTGGTGATGTCCTCGCCGCCCACCAGGATCTGTCCCGCGGTCGGCTCCAGCAGGCGCAGCAGCGTGCGCCCTGCGGTCGATTTACCGCAGCCGCTCTCACCCACCAGCCCCAGTGTCTCACCGCTATCGATATGAAACGAGATCCCATCGACGGCGCGCACCTGACCGGCGACGCGTGAGAACACCCCTTTGTGGATCGGAAAATGCTTCGTCAGATCGCGGACTTCCAGCAAAGGCGCCGTCATCACGCGGTTCCTTCGGCGTGCCAGCAGGCAACCGCATGAGCATCGCGAAGGGTCCTGAGCGGCGGTGGTTCGATACGGCATCGGTCGGAGGCCAAGCCGCAGCGTGGTGCGAACGCACAGCCTTTCGGCAGGCGCGACAGCACTGGCACCATGCCCTTGATCTCATTCAACCGTGTGCCTGGTTTGGTTCGGGAGGCGGCATCGAGGTGGGGGATCGATGCGAGCAAGCCGCGTGTGTACGGATGTGCCGGCCGATCGAACAAATCATCGACCGATGCCTCCTCTACCTTGCGGCCGGCGTACATCACCACCACGCGGTCGGCATTTTCGGCGACGACGCCCATGTCGTGGGTGATCAGGATCATTGCGGTGCCAAGACTTTTTCGCAGTTCCCGCATCAGGTCGAGAATTTGCGCCTGGATGGTGACATCCAGCGCCGTGGTCGGTTCGTCGGCAATCAAGACCCTGGGGTTACAGGACAGCGCCATGGCAATCATCACGCGTTGACGCATGCCGCCGGAAAGCTGGTGCGGATACGATTTGGCGCGCTGCCTTGGGTCGGGGATATGGACGCGGCGCAGCATTTCGACCGCCTTGTCCATCGCGGCGCGGCGCGACAGGCCTTGATGCAGCGCGATGGCTTCGGCGATCTGATGGCCCGCGGTCTGCAACGGATTGAGCGAGGTCATCGGCTCCTGAAAAATCATCGAGATGTCGTTGCCGCGGATGCGTTCCATCTCCGGTTCGCTGAGATCGAGCAGGTTGATGCCCTGAAAGCGGATCGCTCCCCCGACGATGCGGCCGGGCGGGCTGGCAATCAGGCGCAGGATGGACAGTGCGGTCACGCTTTTGCCGCAGCCGGATTCGCCGACCACCCCCAGCGTTTCCCCGGCGGCGACGTGGTAGGAGACACCATCGACCGCCGGCACCACACCGTCGGCGGTGAAGAAATGGGTCCGGAGGTTGTCCACCTCCAGAATCGGTTGTGCCGGGCGCCCTACGATCGGGCCGGAATCCGCCAGAGTGGCGTTGCTGTGATTCAACAAGTGACTCCCTATGCTCCGTCTGTTATTTTGACTTCAAGCCCCGACGAATAAGCCATCAAAGCATACCGGCGGGAATAAAGAAAATACAAACGGGAGGTCTGATTCTATGCAAGATCATGGGTCTGCGGGTTGGGGCCGGCGCGGTTTTATGCAGGGCGGCGCGGCGGCGCTGGGCGTGGCCTATGGGCTGGCGCCTCGCTACGGTTTGGCGGCGGATGTGCCGATGCAATTCGATGGATCGAAGTTCCAGCTTGCGGCGCCGGAGGCTAATCCCAGGCGGGGCGGGGTGTTGCGCTATGCGATCACCAACCGGCCGCCGCATTTCGACGTGCATCAGTCCGGCACCATCAACAGTCTGGGTGCCCAGGGCTGCATGTTCGACAATCTGGTGCGGCGCGATCCGCGTGACAGCGGGCAGACCATCATCCCTGATCTGGCGCATAGTTGGGACATCGCCAAGGACGGCATGACCTATACTTTCTCCCTGCGTAAAGGTGTGCTGTTCCACGATGGGGCGGAGCTGACCTCGGCCGACGTCAAGGCGACGTTCGACCGCATCCGCAAACCGCCGCAGGGCGTGCTGATCCCGCGCAGTACCCTGTTCAAGACGGTTTCGGAAATTACCACGCCCGACAAATACACTGTCGTGTTCAGGCTGTCCGAACCGCGGCCGGCCAACTTCATCATGTCGGCGTTCGCCAGCGGCTGGAACGTGATCATGCGGCAGAAGACGCTGGAGGACAACAACTACAATCTTCGCAAAGTCGAAGTGTATCCCGGCACCGGGCCGTTCAAATCGAAGCGGCGGGTGGAAAACGAAGTCTGGGTGATGGAGGCGAACAAGGACTACTGGAACAAGGGCATGCCCTATCTCGACGGGCTGGAATTTTACCACGCTTTGCCGTTCTCCACCGACCTTGGCTCCGCCATCCTGTCCGGCCGCGTCGATTATGCCCGGATTGTCGATCCGGTGACGACGCGCAAGGCAAAGGCGACGCCGGGGATGTCCACCGCGACGTTCAACCAGAGCGTGATCCAGGGAACGTGGGTGAACAACAAACACCCGGCGCTGGCCGATCCGCGGGTCCGCCGAGCGCTGCATCTGGCGTTCGACCGGCCGGTCTTGATTGATGTGGTGAAGGATGTCACGCCGATGCGGGTTGGAGGCTTCATCTATCCGTTCTCGGACTTCGCGACGCCTCCGAAGGAGCTGGCCAAGCGGGCTGGGTATGAAGAGGACAGCACCGCGTCGATCAAGGAAGCGCGGGCGCTGATGGCGGCGGCGGGACATGCGGACGGGTTGAAGGGATTGGATTTCCTGGTGCGCGACGTTGCCAGTTTCAAGCTGTGGGCGCAGGCGATCCAGGCCATGTTGAAGGAGTCGATCAACGTCGAGTGCAACCTGCGCACCGTGGTGGAATCGGTCTGGTTCGACGACGTTGCCAGCGGCCATTACGATCTGGCGATTGGCGCCGTGGTGTCCACGCTGCTCGATCCTTCAGACTACTTCAATGCCTGGTATAAAGGCGGCGGGGTGCAAAACTATTCGTCCTGGAACAGTCCGGTGTTCGATGCGCGTCAGCCGCAAATCGATCAGGAGGTCGATCCCGCTAAACGTCTGGCGCTGGTCCGCCAGGATGAGATGCTGATGGAGCAAGACCCGCCGGTGCTGCCGGTGGCGTGGGAGAATATCAATGATATTTACTACAACTACGTGAAGGGTCATAATCCAAAGGATTACTTCGGCATCTACGACGTGGTGCGGTTCGATACGTTCTGGCTGGATAAGTAGGCGCGGCGCGTTCGGCCATGTTCAGCTATATCGTTCGCCGGCTGGCGTTCGGCGCGCTCACTATCGTGGGCGTGTCGATCGTTGTCTTCGTCGTGATGCGGGTTTTGCCGGGGGACCCGTTGGTGGCGATCTTCGGGACCGAGGGATTCACCAAACTAACTCCGGCGCAGCGCGACAACTACATGTCGGCATTGGGTCTGAGCGATCCGCTGTGGCTGCAATACTGGCACTGGGTGCAGGATATCGGCCGCGGGCAGTTTGGGCACTCATTCTTTCGAGCTGAAAGTGTCGCGGATACGATCTTGCGCCGTGGACCGCTGACGGCCGAGATCGCCTTGCTGTCGGTGGTGTTGTCATGGGTGGTCGGCATCCCGGTGGCGGTGCTCAGCGCACTGCGGCCGAACAGTCTTGTCGATAATATCGCGCGGTTTTTCTCCATCCTTTTCCTGGCCATTCCCGGCTTCTGGTTCGGCATGCTGATCGTGCTGGCGTCGTTGTTCTGGTTTGGTTACAAAGCCCCGATGGCCGGCGTGTCGCTGTTCGAAGACCCGTTGGCCAATCTGGAGATTATCATCGGCCCCGCCGTGGTTCTGGGATTGGGTCAGGCGGCTTACATTACCCGGATGGCGCGCTCGACACTGTTGGAAGTGATCCGGGAGGATTTCGTCCGCACGGCGCGGGCGAAGGGCCTGAGCGGGCGGCTCGTGGTGGCGCTGCACGCGTTGCCGAATGCGCTGCTGCCGGTGATCACGTTGTCGGGCATCCTGCTGGGGTTCGTCCTGGCGGGCTCGATTCCGGTGGAACGCGCCTTCGGCACTCCCGGTCTGGGATCGTCGATGTTCATCGCGGTGTACGAGCGCGACATCTTCGTCATGCAGAATCTGGTGTTCCTGTATGCCGTGGTGTTCGTGTTCCTGAATATCATTGTCGATGTCATTACCGCCTGGCTGGACCCGAGGATTCATTACCAATGAGTGTCACCGCGCCTGAGATCGGCGAACTTGCCGAACCGGCAACCGTCGCTCGATCGTTGCCGGACCGTATCTGGGCGGCGCTGTGGTATTTCGCCCGCCGGTCGCCGTTGTCGGCGTTCTGGGGCGTGGTGGCGGTGGCCATCATTGTCGTTGCCGTCGCAGCCCCGCTGATCGCGCCCTATCAGCCGCTGCGTTCGGATTTTCGCCACATGACCAAGGCGCCCGATGCGCTGCATTGGTTTGGTACCGATCAGATCGGCCGCGATACGTTGACGCGGGTGATCTATGGCAGCCGAGCGTCTTTGGCAGTGGCGTTCGGGGCGGTGCTGCTGGGGACCACGTTCGGCGCATTGTGGGGTCTGGCCAGTGGATTCTTCGGCGGGCGGTTCGACCTGATCAGCCAGCGGATCATCGAATTCCTGCAATCGTTTCCTGATCTGATCCTGGCGATGGCGATCGCCATGGCGCTGGGGGCGGGGACCGGCACGGTTATCGTCGCCATCGCCATCACCCGGATTCCGTTCGGCGGACGCATCATCCGCACCGTCGTGCTGTCGGTAAAGGAACTGCCCTATGTGGAGGCCGCGCGCGGGCTGGGCGCGTCGAACATGCGGCTGATGGTGCGGCACATCCTGCCGCAATGCATCGCGCCTTATCTGATCCTGGCGACGACGCATCTGGGGGTGGCGATCATCATCGAGGCGTCATTGGGGTTTCTGGGCGTTGGGATTCCGCCGCCGATGCCGACCTGGGGCAACATGCTGGCCGATGCGCTGAACTCGGGGCTGGTGCCGCCGTGGTGGCTGGTGCTGTTTCCCGGCGCGGCGATCACGTTGACCGTGCTGGCGTTCAACCTGCTGGGCGATGGCATCCGGGATGTGCTGGACCCTCGGTTGCGAGGGGCATTGTAACGGCGGCCCCAGTTGTAACTGAAGCGGCCAGCCGACATGATGGCGGGCAATCAACCAGATGCTCCGGGGAGCTGACACATGACCGACCGCACGCCCAGCTATAGTCATGGGGCCTCCGACCAACCAATGATCGGCGAAACGATCGGGGTTCATTTCGACCGAACCGTCGCCCGCTTCGGCGACCGCCCAGCCCTGATCGTCCACCAGCAGGGCATTCGTTGGACCTGGTCTGAACTCGCTCGGCATGTGGACGCCTTTGCCGCCGGCTTGGTCGCGCTGGGCCTGCAACCCGGCGACCGCGTCGGCATCTGGTCGCCCAACAACGCCGAGTGGGTCATCACCCAATTCGCCACCGCCAAGGCCGGGCTGATCCTGGTCAATATCAACCCCGCCTACCGCCTGACCGAGGTCGAGTACGCGCTGAACAAAGTCGGCTGCAAGGCGCTGGTCACCGCGACACGCTTCAAAACCAGCGACTATATCGGCATGATCAACACCTTGGCGCCGGAACTGGCGATATCGCATCCAGGCGAGTTGCACGCCGCCACTCTACCCTCATTACGATCGGTGATCCAGATCGGCGGCGATGCACCCGGCACCTTCGCGTTCGAAAAAATCGCGCATCACGGCCGGGATATCGACCGTCAGCATCTGCAAGACCTGGTGCCGCTGCTGCAATTCGACGATCCGATCAACGTTCAGTTCACCTCGGGCACCACCGGTCTGCCCAAGGGTGCGACGTTGACGCACCACAACATCCTCAACAACGGCTTCTTCATCGGCGAGGTGATGCACTACACCGAACAAGACGCGGTCTGCGTGCCGGTGCCGATGTATCACTGTTTCGGCATGGTGATCGGCGTGCTGGCCTGCATGACGCATGGGGCCGCCATCGTCTTCCCGGGGGAGGGGTTCGACCCGCTCGCCACGCTGGAGACGATCGCCAAATACCGCTGCACCTCACTCTACGGTGTGCCGACCATGTTCATCGCCGAACTGGATCATCCGGATTTCGCGAAATTCGACCTGACCAGCCTGCGAACCGGGATGATGGCCGGCTCGCCATGCCCGGTGGAAGTCATGCGCCGCGCCATCCGGGATATGCATCTTACCGAAATAACGATCGGTTACGGCATGACCGAAACCAGCCCGGTCAGCACCCAGACCCGCATTGGCGATTCGCTCGACAAGCAGGTTGCTACAGTTGGCCGGCCGCACCCGCATGTGGAGATCAAGGTCGTGAATACCGACGGCCGGATCGTTCCGCGCGGTACGACAGGCGAGCTTTGCACCCGCGGATATCTGGTGATGCAGGGATATTGGGGCGACGCCGAACGCACCGCGGAGGCGATCGACGTCGCCGGCTGGATGCACACCGGCGATCTGGCGACGATGGACGATGACGGCTACTGCGCCATTGTCGGGCGGATCAAGGACCTTGTGATCCGGGGCGGAGAAAACATCTATCCGCGTGAAATCGAGGAATTCCTCTATCGGCATCCGGCCATCGTCGATGTGCAGGTGTTCGGCGTCCCGGACAAGCGGTTCGGCGAGGAACTGTGCGCCTGGATCAAACTGCGTGCCGGTGCGGCGCTGACCGAGGACGATGTGAAAGCATTCTGCAAGGACCAGATCGCGCATTACAAAGTGCCCCGCTACATCCGGTTCGTGCAGGAATTTCCGATGACCGTGACCGGAAAAATGCAAAAATACCTGATGCGTGCGACAATGAGTGAAGAACTGAATTCCAACTGAAGGGGCAACATCATGCGCTGGGCTCGTATCGAACAGGACGGCTTGCCGTCCCATGCCGTCGTTGAAGGCGATACCGTCATTCCGGTTCGCGGCTCGCCGTTCGCGGCGTGGGAACGGACTGGCCAGACACTAAAGCTGGCGGACGTTAAGCTGCTGGTCCCGGTCATTCCGCCTACGTTCTATGCGGCTGGGATGAACTATCCCGAGCATGTGCGGGAAATCGCGGAAAAGATCGGCCAGAAACCGAATTTCCCCACTCAGGCCGACATCGGCTATCGCGCCAACAATGCCCTGATCGCGCAAGGCGAAACGATCGTGATTCCCGCCGACGCGACCGATCAGGTGCAATATGAGGGGGAACTGGTCGTCGTCATCGGCCGCACCTGCAAGAATCTGACACGCGAAAATGCCCTTTCCGCCGTGTTCGGCTATACGATCGGCAACGATGTCAGTGAGCGGAACTGGCAGAAAGCCGACCGCACCATGTGGCGGTCAAAAAACACCGACACCTTCAAGCCAATGGGCCCATGGATCGAAACCGACGTGAAGCTGGAGAACCTTGTCACCAAGATTCGCCTGAACGGTAAACAACTGATCGCATTTAACACAAATGACATGATCTTCGGGGTCGTCGATTATCTGGTGTCGATGACCACCTGCCTGACACTGCACCCCGGCGACATGGTGTGGATGGGCACCGAGGGTGCCACCGCTAACATGAAACATGGCGACCAGATCGAAGTCGAAATCAGCGGTATCGGCACACTCAGCAATCCGGTGGTGCGGGACGGGCAGCAGTAGTCCGACCGGTCATTGTCCCACGATCGCCGTGATCTGAGTTGATGACGGTTTCATTCACGGTGGCCGCCGGGCGGTATCAACTCGCAACGACACGCCAACAAAGGACCCCCGGCCATGCCCAATCCTATCGGCACCAACATCGCCAAACAGAAACTCGCCGCCAACGAACTTGTCCTCTGCTTCGGTGTGAACCAACTCCGCACCCCCAACATCGCGATGATCGCAGCCGCCTGCGGCTTCGACGCGCTGTATATCGACCTGGAACACAACCCCACCTCGCTGGAAACCGCGGCCGGCATTTGCGTCGCCGCGCTTGGTCTCGGGATCACCCCGATCGTTCGTGTGTCCTCGCACCACCCGCATGATTCCACCCGCATCCTGGATTGCGGGGCCCAGGGTGTCATGGTCCCCCACATCAACACCGCGGCTGAAGCCCGAGCGCTGGTGGAAGCCTGCCGGTTCGCCCCGCTGGGTCATCGCTCCGCGGCCGGAACGGTCCCGGCGCTGGGCTACGCCCAACTGTCCCAGGCGGACATATGCCGCACCCTGAACCAGGAAACCCTGCTGATCGCCATGATCGAAACGCCCGAAGCGGTTGCCAACGCCGACGCCATCGCCGCCGTGGACGGGATCGATATGCTGCACATCGGCGCCACCGACCTGTCCACCGAAATGGGCATCCCCGGCGGCTACAAGCACGAGCGGATGTGCTCCGCGTTCGAAACAGTCGCCGGCGCGGCGAAGGCGCACGGTAAATCGATGGGTGTCGGCGGTGTGCGCCAGGATGTCGCGTTCCAGTCGTATCTTCTGAAACTGGGCGTCCGCTACCTGACCAGCGGATCTGACACGTTGTATATACTCAGCGGCGGCCGAGCGGACGTCCACCAGATCAGGGCGGCGGCAGCAGGCGTTTTGCCTGGAACAGTTTGAACCACTTACGGAACATGATTTCGGTGTCCATCACCTCATGGAACCCGGCCTGGGCGATCTTCACCGTCGAAACGATCGCTGGCGGTCCGGATTCCGTGTGACCGTACCGCATCTGGTAATCGGCGTATTCCAGCGAAAGGCCAACGAACTCCGCCAGGGCAGGGGACACGAGGCCGAACCGCTGACGCACCCGATCCCAGTCCGCCCGGCCCAGCGACTGCAGCAGAAACGGTTCATCCGGCCCGGTCCGCATGCCCACCGCTTCGGCGATCGCCGGCCAAATCACCGGCCATGAGAACACGTCGCCATTGGTGACGTTGAAGGTCTCATTACGGGCTGAAATCGCCTCGCCCGACCAGGCGATGGCGCGGGCCAGCAAATCGGCATCGACTGCCTGGCTGACACGCTCCGCCCCGCCCGGATAGGGTAGAATAGGTCCACGTTCCCGCATCACCGCGGCATGGGCGCCCAACGCGGGGATCAGGTTCATGGCGCCACCGATCGCCTCACCGACGATCAGCACGGGACGCAGGATGGTGAAATGCCAGTCCTGTCCGGCTTGAACCTGTCGAAGGTAGTCTTCTTGCAACCAATAGAAATTCGGCTGCTCGCGCATCTCCGACCGGCCTTCGCGCGCGGGAACCGCCAGGGGACGGACATGCACACCGTAGGCTTTGGTGCCTTGCAGCAGCGTGACATGCCGCAAACCTGGCGCCGCCCGCATCAGCGGCCCCAGCAGGTTCCGCAGCATCCGGTCGTTCGTGGCGATCTGCTGGTCGTTGCGCCAACCCTCGACCAGGCCCGGCAATTCGAACAACGCCGCATAGACCAGATGCGTTACGTTGTGCAGCGTCGCGGCCGCGGTCTGGCAGGCAACCGCGTCAGTCAAATCCAGCGCGATATATCTGGCACCGGAGTCGGGCGGGGGGCGGCGGGACACGGCGATGACATCGGTATCCGGCGACAAGGTGAAATGCTTCAGCGCGGCGTATCCAACCAGGCCGGTTGCCCCAGCCACCAGCACCGTTTTGCGACTCATCAGCATCGTCCTCCTGAAGTCAGGGTATCGCCGCTTGACCCGGGAAGATCAATCCTGCGCTGGCTACCCGGGCACAAAGGCAACGCCCCCGGCCGCGGCGAAGCTGTCACAACGGCGCCAACTCTAACGGAGGGCAACAATTCCTGCCGCCGTTGCACTTGTCAATTGTATCCCAGCCATGATGTAGCGTGGATGAAGAACAAAGACATCGCCGATCCCGATGCGCGCATGAAGCTTCTCGTCGCACAACGCAACCGGAAGATGGCTGCCTCGGCGCACGCCTATGTGCGGGGCAGCACGACGCGATTCTACCAGTGGCTCGAAGCCTCCAGCGCCACGTTGCCCGACGGTCCGCCTG
>JAYUEJ010000240.1:0-2072 GCA_043739265.1 Rhodopila sp.
CCGATTTGGAAACACCTTCCGCGCCGATGCCGAAGTAGCCGCGAGTTCGGGTTTCAACCATGCGGGCGGTCTATGCCCGCCGCGTGGTTGAAGCAACAGGTCAGACCTTGCCCCCCGCTACGAAACCATCCGAATCCTGGCAGGCCCGATGGCCCCGGTTGCCCAAGGGTCTTGACGCTCCATCGCGGTTTGACAGACACGCCGCATGATTTCGGCTGTCGCCGCGTCGGCCGGAAGAAAGGCCTCGATCGCCAACTCCGCAACGGTGATATCGGCCGGCGTCCGGAACACGGTCGTTGTGCTGAAGAACGACAGGACGCCCTCGATCGTCGCCAGGCGAAACGGCATCGCGATCATGTCCGCCTCCCGCTCCGGATCACGTGTGCAGAGTCCTGGCGGGCGGTGATAGTCGCGGATTTCCTCCAGCAGATCCATCAGCACCGGGTCGCCGCCGGCGTCGATCTGCCGGCGCAACCGGGCGATCACATGCGCCCGCCATAGCGCCAGATTGACGATACGCGAGGCCAGGCCGGCCGGATGCAGCAACAGCCGCAGCTCGTTGACCGGCGGGCGCAACAATGTCGGTTCGGCGCCCGCGACCAGGTGCGCGACAGCCCGGTTCGCGGCCAACATCGTCCAGTGCCGATCGACCGCCAGGGCCGGATGAGGATCATGCGCCGACAGCACAATCTCCACGCTGCGCCGGATCATTCCCAGCGCCGGCTCGCTGAACGACCGGGCATCGAAAACACGGTCAAATCCGGCGGCACCCAACAGGATATTCCTGTCGCGCAAAGGCATATCCAGACACATCGCCAAATGCAGCAGCATCGCCAGGCTCGGTTTTGCCCGGCCAGTTTCCAGGAAACTCAGATGCCTGGTCGAGATGTCCGCGTCGCACGCCAGTTCAAGTTGGCTCATGCGACGCCTGCGGCGCCATTCACGCAATAGCGCGCCGGATGTGTGGGCAGCCCTCTCCGTGCTCAAGCGCCATTATCCTTTTTTTTGCAGGGCCGGACCCTGATTGGCATTCCGCCGCTTTGGACGGCGTGTCCCGAATACCGGCACCGGCATACCGCATGACCGTGTGACGATAGTCACAAACGCGTGAATTCAGCGTGTCGTGGCGTGAATTCGCTCTGCCCGAAGGGATGGAACCACGCCAGCCAGCAATTATTCTGCGATGTGTGGTCCAAACCGCTGGAACGCCAATCCCATGGCGGGCCGGTTACCCATCCCGCTCGGCGGACCCGAAATTCCCCCACCAAACGAACGGTCTGCGTCTATACTTGCCGCATGAGCCAATCGACCGCCGCACAGTTCGCCCCTTTTGTCGCCACCCTGGGCCGTGGCCCGGGCCGGTCGCGCGCCCTGACGCGAGACGAAGCCCGCACCGCTTTCGGCATGGTGCTGCGCGGCGAGGCCGATCCGCATCAGGTTGGCGCCTTCCTGATGCTGCTGCGCTTCCGCGGCGAAGATGCCGAGGAGATTACCGGCATGGTCCAGGCCGTTCGCGCCCATGCGGCTTTGGGACGCGACGATCTGGGGGTCGATCTCGACTGGCCGTCCTACGGCGCCGGCCGCACCCGCGGCGCACCCTGGTTCCTGCTGGCCGCCCTGGCGCTGGCCCGGTCCGGAGTCAGAATCCTGATGCACGGATCAAACGATTTTTCGTCCGGAATTGCCGTGGAGGACGCCATGGCCGCGCTGGGCCTGCGCCCCGACGCGGGTATGGCCACCGCCGGCACGACGCTGAATATCAACCGCTTTGCCTACCTGCCGTTGCGCGCGATGGCTCCGGCGATGGACGTGCTGTTGGACATGCGGCGCCTGTTCGGCCTCCGGTCCCCGGTCAACACGGCTGCCCGACTGCTCAACCCGGCGGACGCGCCGTTCGGGGTCGATGGCGTCTTCCATCCAGCCTATATCGACGTGCATCTTGGGGTCGCGGAGCGCATGGGCCGCCGAAGGTTGCTGGTGCTGAAAGGTGGCGGCGGAGAAGCCGAACGCGTGCCGCTGAAACCGGCATCGGCGACGGTCTGGGATATCGATACCGGCCGGCAGGAGTTTAT
>JAYUEJ010000241.1:0-2072 GCA_043739265.1 Rhodopila sp.
CAGCGCCGGGACTCAAGCCGGGCTGGTGGTGGGGCTCGAGGGGATGAACGCCGGAGTCCCCGTGCTGGGTATCGGCGTGCGGCTGCCGCGCGACCGGCAGGAGGAGAATGTGTATCGGTTGGCTCTGGCGACTGCCGAGTATGTTGGGATGAAGGGTGGGATTCCCCGGGCGGCGGTGGTGGCGAATTGCGACTATGTCGGCGCTGGATACGGCATCCCGACCGAGGGCATGGGTGCGGCGGTTCGCATGCTGGCGCAGGAGGAGGGGATTTTGCTGGACCCGGTTTACTCCGGCAAGGCGATGGCGGGGATGATCGATCTGATCCGCAAGGGCGAGCTGGCGGCGGGACAGACCATTGTGTTCCTGCACACCGGCGGCGCGGTCGGGCTGTTCGGCTACAACACGTTTCTGGAAGGGGTGGTCTGATGCTGAACAGCACGAACCGCATCCTGACCACCCATACCGGCAGTCTGCCGCGGCCGGCGGCCTTGACCGACCTGTATGCGCGGCGGGTGGAGGGCGAGGCGATCGACGAGGCCGCGCTGGATGCCGCCGGCAAGGCCGCGACGCGCCATGTGGTGCGGCAGCAGATCGCATCGTGCATCGATGTCGGCAACAACGGCGAGCAGCAGCGCGAGGCTTTCTTTCTGTATGTCCGCCGGCGCATGAGCGGCTTCGGCGGACATTGGATCAGGCGCCCCATGGCGGATATTTCGAAATATCCCGGGTTTCGGGCATGGGCCGAGCAGGGGGAGGGTGTGCGGCGGTCGGTCAGCAATCGCGGTGCCTTGCCCAAGGCGATCGGTGCGGTGACGTATCTCGATCCCGCCCTGGTGAAAGCGGAATGCGATGAGTTCCTGGCGACTCTGTCCGAAGTCGAGGGGGGCTTCGCCGAACCGTTCATGACCGCACCGTCGCCCGGCATCATCGCCGCCGCGCTGCTGAACGAACACTACGATACTGAAGATGCCTATCTGCACGCGCTGGGGCAGGCGTTGCGGGTGGAATACGAGGCGATCGTCGGGGCTGGGTTTGTGTTGCAGATCGACGCTCCGGATTTGGCGCTGGAGCGGCATGTCTCATTCCAGGACCGGCCGCTGCCGGATTTCATCGACTTCGCCGAACGGGTGGTGGGAACGATCAACGAGGCGTTGGTGAACGTGCCTCGGGATCGGGTGCGTATCCATGCCTGCTGGGGGAATTACGAGGCGCCGCACGATTGCGACGTCGATCTGCACGACATCCTGCCGGTGATCGCTCGGGCCAAGGTTGGCGGCTGGGTGCTGCCGTTCGCCAACCCTCGGCACGCGCACGAATACCGGTGCCTGAAAGATCTGCCGCTGGGCGATGGGCAGGTGATCGTTGCCGGGGTGATTGACCCGCTGACGAATTTTGTCGAGCACCCCGAGGTGGTGGCGGACCGGTTGGAACGGGTGGTTCAGGTGGTCGGGGATCCGACACGGGTTTTGGCCGGGACGGATTGCGGGTTCGATACGTCAGCGGGACGGGGGCGCGTTGCGGAGGATGTGGTTTGGGCCAAACTGCGGGCGATGGCGGATGGGGCGCGGATCGCGTCGGAGCGGCTGGGGATGCGGGGTTAGAGCGGTTTCATCCTAACGGAATCGGGGGGCTTTTCGAAACTTGTGCCATTTGTGATTTCCAGGACGCCGGTAACATGACATCGGAGGTTTCGATGTTTTGACGGCCCGGACAATTGTATCGCGGGATTTCCGGCAACGGGTTTCGCGGTAGCGGAGAAACGGGCCAACTTGTGTCGTCACGACATTTATTTCCAGTCAGCCTGACACTGCGCTTATGGGTGACGTCTGGCGGGTGTTTCAGTTGATCCTTTCAACGCAAGGCCGCAGAGACGAATTTCGATGCTTGCGCCTTAACCCGGTGCGAAACGGCCGATTCCCGTTATGTTCGACGACGTGGCACTTGGGTGTCGCTTGTGTTTGATCGCGGCGGCAGACGTGGTTTCCCAGGCATGGGGAGGGTGTAAATCGCGCGTTCGTTCACTCTTTCTTAATTTTTATCACGGAGAAAGCCGGAGGGCCACTAAGGGCCA
>JAYUEJ010000242.1:0-6264 GCA_043739265.1 Rhodopila sp.
CAACAGCAAGGGCGGCGCGCAGGGTGTTGGCACGGCCACGACTTTGGCGGAGGTGAGTGCGTCGATTCTGATCCTGGCGTTCAACTACGTGCTGACCGAGATGTTTTTCGCGCGGTAGGGGGGCGTGGCCGCGAAGAAAGCGCTCTGACTGAAGTCCATGCGGGCTGTTCCAGCAGCCTGTCAGCCCTCCGCCATAATCTTCTCCCGTGCGGCGGACGCAATGAACCCGGACCGGGTCAGTCCCCGGTTTCGAGCAGCCGTATCAATGGCCTCAAGCAACGCGGCATCCAACGACAGATTCGCACGAACAACCCTGCCGCGATCGAGCAGCAGCGGAATCATCACCGCGATTTCGTTCGCCATCACATCCATTTCACCGTCGCGGATGATTTGACTGAGCGGGCGGCAGACAGGCAGCGGCGAACGCCTGGCGTTGCGGTGTTCCGCCCACTCGCGGGCAGCGGACGTGGCGTCGGTGATCGCCGCCTCCGGGGTCTCGCCCCCTCCATGGCAACCGGGAA
This sequence comes from Rhodopila sp., assembly GCA_043739265.1. Lineage (GTDB taxonomy): Bacteria > Pseudomonadota > Alphaproteobacteria > Acetobacterales > Acetobacteraceae > Rhodopila. Next base: position 522 of record JAYUEJ010000242.1, read on the forward strand.
GGTCGGGGATACGAACGCCCCAGGTTTCCCCGGAACCATCGAGAATGCCGACATAATGGGTCATCGCTATCTCCTAAATCCAGCCCGCCAGCCTGGCGATTGACCGCGCAACGCCGGGGGATTGGTGCTTATGGCGAGGAATAACCACCAGCACGTCGGGTCGATCCGAATGCTCGAACTTGTCATGTTTGGCGCCCCCGACATTGACCCAGCCTTCTTTTCGGAGGCGAGAAATGATTTTACGGGTTTCGTTTTCTATCACTGGTGCGCTAAATATTGCGCAATGCGAGGCGCCGATCAAGTGGCTTGCGTATTATTTTGCGCATTTTCAGAGCGGATCGACAAAAGCGGCCGACGAGCCTTTTATGACGCGTCCGCTATAGTGGCATACGGACCTCGTGCGGCCTATAGCGAGGAACAACCATCGGCACATCCGGCCGATCGCCATTCCCCGCGCCGACCATGCGACGTCTTTCGAATTCCGATTAACAAGCAACCAGAAGCTCATTCACATCGGCCAGCGCCATGGCCGGACCATCGTCGAACAACAACGAATACGCTGACTGTTCCCAATCCCCGTCTGGTGGCGACAGCGGGTCGGACGCCTCGACACGGTGTTCCAGCACCAACCGGCTGACCAACAATTTCCTGGCATCCCCTTTGGGGTGAGCGCCTTCCCAGGCAAGAACGACGGCGCTTGCCGCGTTGTAAAGTCCACTCGACGCCTGCCGCGCCATATGCTCGCGCGCCGGGTCTTTGGCGACCGCGGCGATGAACTGAAAACTCCTGTCCAGCGCAGTTGCAAGCCGCTGCCGGTATTGGGTTGGCAGATTTGCCTCGGCAAGCTTCTCCTTCAGCACGGCATGGAGAATTTCGTGCGCCTTCGCCTTCGTCACCGCCCGCCGCACGACATCGATCGCGTTGATGTTGCTGGTTCCCTCCCACAAAACGCCGATGTGAGAATCTCGGACGAGGCGTGCATTCACCCATTCCTCGATGTAGCCATTTCCCCCGCGGGTCTCCATCGATGCGCGCGTCGCATCGATTGCGTCGCGGCAGGCCCGGAATTTGATCAACGGAGTCAAAATCCGAATGACCTGTGACGCCTCGTTCGACCCGGCACGCGCCCGGTCCATATAGCTGGCGGCAAGCATCGACAGCGCCAGCGCCTGTTCGGCGGGCACCAGAATTTTCATGATCTGGCGCCGTAAAAGCGGATGCTGGATCAGCCGAGACCCGAACGCGTCCCGGTTGCGGGCAACCTGCAGCGCTTCGTTCAAGCAACGACGCATCATTCCCGCCGCGCGCACTCCGTGCGACAGGCGCGACATGTTGACCTGATCCATCATCTGCTTCAGGCCCCGGCTGGCGTCGCCAACCAAATAGGCTTCGGCACCTTCCAGTACAATCTCGCACGTCGCCAGGGATTTCGTTCCCAGCTTTTCCTTCATGCGGACAATCCGGTATTTGTTGCGGGATCCGTCGGGCAGATAGCGCGGCAATGCGAACAGAGCGATGCCGGCGTTTCCGGCCGGAGCCCCCTCAGGGCGCGCCAATATCAAGGCAATATGGGCGTCCGTGTGCGAAGCAAACCATTTGTCGCCATATAAACGCCAGACCCCGTCTTGAAACCGAGCAGTTGTTTCAAGGTTACTGACGTCGGACCCGCCGGCCCGTTCCGTCATGAATTGAGTGCCCTTCCAGAGCTGCGACAGTTCGGTAGAGAGCATCTTGGGCAACAGGTAGCTCTTGAGTTCCTCGCTGGCCGAGGTTTGCAACACATGGATCGTTGCATCCGTAATACTCAACGGGCACATCATGCCGAATTCGGATTGCGAGAACAGGTATTGAAAAACGTATTTGGCTGCCTGCGGCGACGGCCGGTCCAGACCGAAATGCCCGGAACTATGGCACATGGCGTGCATCTTGAACTCTTCGAAGCCGATCTTCTCCATCTCCCGATAGGCCGGATGATAGACGATCGTATCGAGGTCCTGGCCGAACCGGTTGCGATGCTCCAGCACCGGCGGATTGCGATCGACGATGCGTGCGAGGGTATCGAGACGACCGCCGGCCGCTTCGCCGAGTTGCTGGAAATACGTCTTGAAGTGGTCGTAAGTCTCGGGGTCCATGTTGAGCCGAAGCGACGTATGGAGGCTTCGGTCGATGTCATAGAAGTTCATTCCGGCGCAATCGGGCGCTATGTGGCCAACGGCGCGACTCTCCTTTTGTTCCGCATGCGATATTTCCTTGGATGTGTTCGCCAGGCGGCTGGAAAGTAACTCCGAAGTTGAAGACATGTTATACTCCTGTCTGGACGTATTATCGGTGATAAGCATGATAGGGCCGCTAAACGGATTGTCCCGCGTCGTATTAGAAAAGCAGCGCACGCGCGTTCTCATACAGGATGCGCCTTAAATCGGTGTCCGGCAGTGCCAGCCCGCGCGCCGCCCCGGTCGTCTTTTGCAGGTCCAACAAGGGAAAGTCCGACGCGAAGATGACCTTGTCGCTGCCGCGTGTGCCATGCCAGCGGCCGCCCATGAACTCCATTAAATTTTTCGGATAAGCCTTCGGCGACCATGCGGATGTGCAGATATAGTAGTTAGCATGCCGAGCCGCGAGCCGGATAGCGATGTCGGTCCAGGGATCGCCGATATGGTGCGCGATGATGACAAGATCGGGAAACGCAAGTAAAACGTCCTCCAGATGCGCCGGATTGTTCGGACCCATCGGCCAGAGCGGCCCCGGCATGCCGACATAGGTGAACAGCTTGAGGTTCAACTCCACACACTTGGCATAGAGCGGGTAATACCAGCGGTCGTTCGGCGCCAGCCCCCAGGGAGACGGCGTGATATGGACCCCGACCAGCCCGGGGTCGCCGCTCAGCGCCTGCAGAATACGGGGATTCCGCATCAGGTCCCAATACGACCCCGCGCCATGTTCGGGGGGCATCACCGTCGCGATCCACCGCAGCCGGCCGGATGACGCGCTGGACAGGCTGGACAGTTCATGATGCAACGAATCCAGACGATCGACAGTCGTTGGGTAGTAAACCTTGGCAGCGAGAATTCCACTCTCGACCGCGGTGGTGTCCATCGCGGCCAGCACGTCGGCCAGCCCCAGGCGCACCACATCGCCGCCCGGCGCATCCGCATGTTGGAACGTGCTCATGACACGCCGCAGCCTGGGGTCGTCCGTCCAGGGCACCACGTCGGCACGCGTCACGCTGCCGGCACCGCCGATCCAGGGCGCATGCAGGAAGGAATCGACAATCGGCCCGTCGTACATCAATGCCTCCCAGGGGACCTGAACCAGCCGCCACGGCAGCGGAGCCTTTCCACGGCAAAAAATCCATGTCAATTCTGGGCGTGTATAATGGTGGGAGACGACGCATGAAAGCCTGGGCAGTCGTGGCGCATGGGGCGCCGCTGGAATGCGTCGAACTCCCCGATCCGGAACCGACCGGCACCGACGTGGTCGTCCAGGTTACTCACTGCGGCGTCTGCCACTCGGACCTTCATCTGTGGCACGGCGGATACGACCTGGGCGGCGGCAAATTCCTGTCGGTCAAGGATCGAGGCCTGCTTTTGCCGGCCGCGCCCGGGCACGAGATCGTCGGCTGCGTCGTGCGGCTGGGACCGGACGCAACCGGCGTCGCGATCGGCGACCGGCGTGTGGTGTATCCCTGGATCGGCTGCGGCCAGTGTGAGCGTTGCGCGGCGGAGGAGGACAATCTTTGTCCCAACCAGCGCAGCCTGGGCGCCATCGTCAACGGCGGGTTCGCTGGGTTGGTCAAGGTTCCCCACCCACGCTACCTGCTGGCGTTCGACGGCATCGACCCGTCCTTGGCCGCCACCTATGCCTGTTCCGGCCTGACGGCCTATTCCGCCGCTCGGAAGATCCTGCCGCTGGGGAAAGGCCAGCCGGTCGTCGTCATCGGCGCCGGCGGCCTGGGGCTTGCCGCCATCGCGGTCCTGAAGGCGCTCGGGCACGCCAACATCGTTTCCATCGACGTCAGTCCCGACAAGCAGCCGGCGGCGCTGGCGGCGGGGGCATCCCGGTTCCTGTCCGGTTCGGGTGAGGCCGTCAGCAAACGCGTCATGGCCGAATTGGGACCGGTCCCGGCGGTGCTCGATTTCGTCGGCGTCGATGCGACCGTTGCTACCGCGATGGCGATTTTGGCGAAGGGCGGCAAATTGGTGATGGTCGGGGTCGGCGGCGGCGAACTCACTTTGTCGGTCGCGGGCACGATCTTCCGAGCGCAAAGCGTCCAGGGCAGCCTGACCGGAAGCATCCAGGAACTGCGCGACGTTCTCGATCTCGCGCGGCGGGGCAAGCTGGCGCCGACGCCGATCGACGAACTGCCGAAGCATCGGGTGAATGAGGCCATGCACCGGCTTGAACATGGGCAGGTCACCGGTCGCGTGGTGCTGACCGATCCCGGCTGATCCGGTTTCGGAAAGCCCCGGGGCAAACGAAAGGAGCGCCGCCATGAAACAGGTCGTGCGACAAGCGCCGTCCGGCGCTGGTAGTTTCGCGCGACAACGACTGGGCCGCGATCTTATCGTGTGCTTTATCACCTCCGTGCCGCGCATCGGACCGGACATCGCACCGCTCGCGGCGGCAGTCGGGACGGGCCACAAGGTCGCGTCGTCCGTGCGGTTCGACAAGCTGGCAACGCTCGATCGATCCATTATCGCGGGCAAGCCTGGGGATGCGCCGGTGGGCCGGCTCGCGGCCCTATCCCCCCAAAGCCCCCCGCACCGCCGCCAGCGCCTCATCCGCCTTATCCCCGTCCGGCCCACCAGCCTGAGCCAGATCCGGCCGGCCACCGCCGCCCTTGCCGCCGACCGCGGCCGATGCCGCCCGCACCAGATCGACGGCACTGATCCGTCCTGTCAGGTCGGCCGACACAGCCACGACGATCGACGCCTTGCCCTCGGCCGTTGAAACCAGAGCCACCACGCCTGACCCCTGTTGCTTGCCGATCGCGTCGGCCAGACCCTTCAGGTCCTTCGCCGGCACCTCGCCCAGATTGCGGGCGGACAGCATGACGCCGTTGATCTCCTCGGCCGCCGCGGCCCCCCCGCCGGTGGCCAGTTTCTTCTGTAACTCGCCCACCTGAGCCTGTAATTTGCGACGATCCTCCAGCAGTGCCGCGATGCGATCCGCCACCTCGGACGGACCCGCCCGCAATGCGCCGGCAACGTCGTTCAACCGCGCCGTGGTTTCCGCGACCATCGCTTCGGCCGAGGCGCCCGTCACAGCCTCGATCCGCCGCACGCCCGCCGCTACGGCGCTTTCCCCAACAATCCGGAAATAGCCGATATCACCGGTCCGCCGCACATGCGTGCCGCCGCACAGCTCGATCGACCATGCCGGCTTGTTGCCGTCCGGTTCGCCCATCGCCACGACGCGGACCTCGTCGCCGTATTTCTCCCCGAACAGCGCCATCGCGCCGAGTTCCACCGCCGCCTCCGGCGTCATCAGCCGCGTAGTGACCTCGGAATTCTCCCTGATCCGGGTATTCACCTCGGTTTCGGCCCAATGCAGTTCGTCCGCCGTGATCGGACGCGGTTGCGAGACATCGAAGCGCAGCCGGTCGGGCGCGACCAGCGAGCCCTTCTGCGCCACGTGGTCGCCCAGCACCTGGCGCAGCGCCTCGTGGAGCAGATGCGTGGCGGAATGGTTGCGCCGGATCGCGCTGCGGCGGTCGTGATCGACGTCGAGCGCCAGCGCCTGG
>JAYUEJ010000243.1:0-2063 GCA_043739265.1 Rhodopila sp.
GGCGCTCGGTGCGCGGGCCTTGGCAAAGCGGGGGGTTCTCCCGACTCGCCTGTCGGCGGTGGATGAAGCGGCGACGATGGATGTCTTGTGTGCTGACAAGACAGGTACGCTGACGCGCAACGCGCTCACGGTAACTACCGTGCGTCCTATGCCCGGCTTCGACGAGGTCCGGGTTCTGGCATTGGCCGCGCTGGCCAGTTCGGATGGCGGGCAGGACCCGGTGGACGCGGCGATCCGGTCCGCCGCCCTGACTAAGCCAGTCGCCGATGCGCCGAAAGTGATCAAGTTCGTACCGTTCGATCCATCGACGAAGATGTCCGAGGCGACGGTCGCGGACCCTCGCGGCGAGACGCAGCGTGTCGTGAAGGGCGCCTTTGCGGCGGTTATCAGACTTACCGAGCCTTTGCCGACCGCGACAGCGGCGTCAACGGAACTCGAGGGGCAGGGTTTTCGAGTTCTGGCTGTCGCGGCCGGACCGCCGACGGCGATGAAGCTGGTCGGAGTCATCGCCCTCAGCGACCCTCCGCGGACGGATTCCGCGGCGCTCGTCACCGAATTGCATGGGCTGGGTGTGCATATCGTTATGGTAACGGGGGACGCGCCGGCGACAGCGTCCATCGTGGCGCATGCGGTGGGGCTAGACGGTAACGTCTGCCCGCCCGGGCCAATCCCAGATGGCGTGCGCCCGGAAACGTTCGCGGTCTTCGCCGGTGTCCTGCCAGAGGACAAGTATAAGCTCGTCAAGGCGTTCCAAAAGGGCGGCCACACCGTGGGCATGTGCGGTGATGGCGCCAACGACGCGCCGGCACTGCGCCAGGCACAGATCGGAATTGCGGTTTCCACGGCAACCGACGTCGCCAAATCAGCCGCAGGCATGGTGTTGATCGAACCCGGCCTTGCCGGCATCGTCTCCGCGGTCAGGGAGGGGCGCGTAACGTTTCAGCGCATCCTGACCTACACGCTGAATTCCATCATCAAGAAGGTCGTGACGGTGCTTTTTCTGATCGCCGGCCTGCTTATGACGGGGCAGGCGATTCTGACACCGCTGCTGATGGTCATCGTCATGATCACCGGCGATTTCCTGGCGATGTCATTAACGACGGACAACGTGCGACCGTCTCCGATGCCTAATGCGTGGCGCATCGGCAACCTGACAACGGCCGGTGTCATCATGGGCATCTGCCTACTGGCCTTCTGCACCGGTGTCTTGGCGATCGGCAGATTTGGAATGAACCTCGAAACCGAAGCACTGCGAACTCTGGCATTCACAGCTTTAGTGTTCGGGAGTCAGGCAACTATCTATGCGATCCGTGAACGCCAGCATCTATGGCGATCTCGTCCGAGCCGCTGGGTTATCGTATCGTCGGTTGCCGATGTCGTAATCGCCTCGACGTTGGCCATCGGTGGCATCGCGATGACGCAGTTGTCCGCTGTCGTGGTGGCCGGCACGCTTGCCGCTGCAGCCGCCTTGGCATTGGTCTTGGATGCGGTGAAAATTCGGGTATTTGCTCGCCTAAGGATATCTTAGAGGGACATCCCGATTTGAATCCTTGCCCAGAGCGGGCGACTGGTCGTGCTTGATCCGTGGACGCGTGTCACGTTTAGCCCAGATGCGGGTCAGGGTGCCTTGCTGGCCAACCCGGGGCTTCGTCCGGACACAAGATTTCGACTGGCCGACCGGCGAATTCCGGCGAGATCGCGGCGCGAGACCGCCAAATCGTTTGTCGGCGCCGGCACGATCGCGGTGATGGTTGCATCGGGAGGAGTCAAACCTGGAGATGACGGTCAGGGGAACCCTAACTTGACGGCGGTGATAGGTGGCCGTCGGCTAAGGCGACGTCCAAAAATAAGCGAGTCAACCGTCCCCATCGTCATGGCCCTGTCCCGGCCGGGCCGGGGTAAAGCCATGACGATGGGGAAACGGCAACGACCCGAAGCGTTTATGTCCGAACGGTCCCTTCGGCCGCCGATACCGTGCGGAAAACCGGTTGCCACCCATGGCGACCCGATGACCCGGACCGGAACAACAGACCTTGACATATTTCCTATATTAATCTACAGTC
>JAYUEJ010000244.1:0-2063 GCA_043739265.1 Rhodopila sp.
CGATATTTTCTTCGCCCGACCGCACGACAGCGTTCGCGGCTGGGAAAAGGCCATCGATGCTCAGCAGCGCATCGTGCAGGCAATCCAGGCTGTGCTGGCCGAGACACGAGCCGGTCTGGATATCGCGGTCGTGTCGCATGGCGCTGTCGGGACGCTGCTACTGTGTTGGCTAAAAGGGTGCGCGATCAGCCGAACCGAGGATCAGCCGGGCAATGGCGGCGGGAATTGGTACTGTTTCGATCGGGAGACGTATTCGTTGCGGCATGGATGGCATCCGATCGAACATCCGCATCGTGCAACCGGACCCACGATCCAGTAAGCGGACGCGTGCCAGAGGTCCACGCCAATCTGCCGGGCGTTCAGGTATAAACAGCGAATAAACCGATCGGCGTGTTCGCCGGCCATAGCGGCGTAATTTACCGCCAGTCCGCGGGTCTGGTGCTGGAGCCGCGGGATGTCCCGGATGCGCGAAATCAGTTGAACTTCCCGTCCACCATCCTCAGGCCCGGAGGCATTCATCGCCAGACTATCAAATATCATTTCTTCACAGCATAAACTAACCAATTCTTTCCGGGCGAACGCCGATCATTCAGGAGGAAGGGCTATCGCCATCCAGGATCGCTTCTTGTCATGCTCTACAAGGACAGCGGCGAAGGGACGTTTGGCGGTTGCCTGGCCCTGAAAGATGCGGGATGCCTGGTCAGGCTCCGATACCAGTGTCCGCTGAACCTGCACGATGACGTCACCTTTCTGAATACCGCTGTCGGCGGCCGTGCCGGTCGGGTCAACCGACGCAACCGACACCATCGAGTCACCGTTGTCCCGGCGCGTGGATATCAGTTGCAAACCCAGCTTTTGCTGGGTGTCGGCGCTGATGACGGGAATCTTGGCTTCAGGCCAGGCCTTGATCGTCACGGACACTGTTTGGCGCTCGCCGGCTCGGTCGATTTCCAACATCGCATGGCTGCCAACCGCCGCCTGAGCGGCCTTCCGAGCCAGGTCACGCGGGTCCCACACCTGTTGCCCGTTGAACGTCAAGATCACGTCTCCCGGTTTTACGTTTCCGTGAAGCATCGCTTCATCTTCGTCATGCACCGCTGACACCACGGCGCCCTGTAGGTTCGGCGCATCAAGTGCCTGCCCCAACATCCAACTGACCTGCTGCGTGTGGATCGGCAGCATGCCCGCCCGGATTTCGCCGGTTTTCATCAGCCGCTCAAAAACAAAATTGAGATCGTTCGACGGCACCGCGAAACCAAGCCCAACGGACCCCGTCCCGGGCGCGAATATGACACTGTTCATGCCAATAACCTCGCCTGCCAGATTGAACAGCGGGCCGCCGGAATTGCCATGATTGATCGCCGCGTCGGTCTGGAAGTAGTCGTCAAACGGGCTTTCCATAATATCGCGATTGACCGCGCTGATGATGCCGGCGGAGACGCTATTGTCGAACCCGAACGGACTGCCAATCGCTATCACCGTGTCGCCGACACGCATTTTGTCGCTATCACCAAATCGAATGCATGGCAGGTTGTGCCCTGCCTCGACCTGAAGCAAAGCCATGTCGGCCTTGTCTGGCATTCCGACGACCGTAGCCGGGTACCGAACGCCGTCAGCCGTGACCACGAAAATCGAGGTCGCGTCATCGATCACATGTTTATTCGTTGCGACGAACCCGGAAGGGTCGATGACAAACCCCGAACCGATCGCGACTGTCGTCTTGCCGGATGCCGACGCGGCGGATTTCGCGCCCGCCAGCTTGAGCTCAGGCTGGTCTTCTTCCTGATCTGGCTTCGGCGGCCGGACAACGACGACCCGAACGACGGCCGGAGACACTTTTGCAACCATCGCGGCGATGGACTCGGAGCCAACCTGGGGAGGATTTGCCCTGGACGGTCCAACCGGTTGAATGGCGAACAAAAGCAACAAGATCGGCGCCAAAGCAATGCTCTTCCGCCTTACGCTAAGCATCAACCGCTCCTGTCAGATATCCCGCCGCCATTCGAGTGGCCTCATTCTCATCGGAGATAGCACCGTTTCAGCCCTGGTTCGAGGTCGAACCA
>JAYUEJ010000245.1:0-6220 GCA_043739265.1 Rhodopila sp.
CGGGAAATTGCGGAAAGTCGGGCTTGGAGGGCGAACGCGGCATCCCGGGGGTTCCTTGGCGACCTTGGCGTTCCAATTTTTTGGTTCGCCCGATTGCCCTGCCGTTTAATGCCGCGCTAAGATTTATATGCATGGTGCAAGAGCGACGGGCCTGGACTCGGCTCTCATTCACCTAACGGTGATGGGTTGGTTGCCGGACCAGCTTAACCAACCGGTACCGCGATTGCCGGCCCGGACAAGCCGAACGCGGCAACAGGAGGAACAGGCATGGAAATCCTTGGGTTAGGCTATATGGGCGTTGGCGCGCCGGACCTGTCCGATTGGACATCCTTCGCAACCGACTGGCTGGGCATGCAAATGATCGAGCGCGGCACTACCGCCCGCGCCTTTCGGATGGACGATCGGAGCCAGCGGCTGGTCGTCGATCGCTCCCTGGCCGACGGCGAACGTTTTTTTGGATTCGAGGTAGCCGACGCCGCTTCCCTGCAATCCCTTGCCACTCGTCTTGACGCCGCCGGCGTTCGCGTCCGGCACGAACCGAAGTCCCTGGCGGACCAGCGTTTCGTCAAAGACCTGATCAGCTTCGACGACCCCGGCGGCAACCATTTGGAGGCCTTTTACGGCGCCGCCATCGCCGACCAGCCGTTCCAGCCCGGACGGTCGATTTCAGGCTTCAGGACCGGTGCCCTCGGCATGGGACACGTTGTCTTTCACGTAAAATCCATCGACGACCTGCTCGGTTTCTACCAGGACCTGCTTGGTTTTGGAGTGAGCGACTATATTACTTCACCGTTCCGAGCGTATTTCATGCATACAAATGCACGGCACCATTCGGTGGCGCTGATCGAGACCGGCAAACAAGACCTGCATCACCTGATGGTGGAACTGTATTCGCTCGACGACGTCGGCCAGGGGTATGACATCGCGCTGGGCGAACCCGACAAGATCGCCACCACGCTGGGGCGTCACCCGAATGACGCGGTTACGTCTTACTATCTGCGCTCTCCGGGCGGTTTCATGCTGGAGTATGGCTGGGGCGGAAAGGACGTTACCCCGGGCAACTGGACCCCGACCGAGGTCACTGTCGGCCCAAGCCTCTGGGGGCATGATCGTGCCTGGCTCCCCGACGACCAGCGGCAAAAGGCGCGGGACATGCGACTGAAAGCGGCGGCGGATGGTAAACGCGAACCGTTGTATGTGATGGACGGCAACTATAGCCGCCAGGCAGGCGTCTGCCCGTGGTGGGACGCGGCCACCGGGCTTGGGTAGGGAAGGGGGCTCCGGCCCGCCTCGACTTCATCGTCAAGGCCGAGCGCGGCCTGACCTATGGCCAATGCGAACAGTTTCGGCAGCAGAGAATAAAAGGTGGTGATATCCAGGTTTACTTCACCGCGATGAGGCACGCGTAGTTTTCCGCGGCGGTTGGAGTCTGGGTATTCGGCTCAAAATGCGCCAGTGATCTTGGCTCTGAAAAGCCGGCGTTCCGCAGCAGTTCGAAGTGACGTTTAATCTCAAAGCGACCGGGCTCATAATCCCACGCCGTGCCGTCCGGTTTGATGAAGTCGCCGTTGACCAGCACGCCCCCTTTTGGAAGCGTTTCGAAACAGCGAGCGTACACGTCAGCGACGGCCTGCTGGCTACCCAGGTCATGGAGCGCCCAGGTGGAGACGATCGCGCCGGGCGTCTTCGATAGCGTCTTCGGCCAAGTCTGGTCCATTAAATCCGCCTTGGTCAGAGTCACCCGATCCATCAGGTCGCCGACCGTTTCCCGTGCGACGTCGAAGAACACATCGGAGAAATCGAGGCCTTCGAAACTGATGGTTTGGTTCCGCTCCAATACATGACGCGCCATGTATCCAGGACCGATGCCAAGTTCAAGCACATGCGTGTTGGGCAGGTTCGGTTGGCCAATCTGATCCAGGATCATATCGAAAAGCCGGAGGCGCGGTTCGCTTGGCACAAAGCGGCTCGCCCAGCCGCGCACAAAGTCCGCATCGTGAAATTCGTGTTGTGCACCGACAAATCCGGTCATCGTGACGTCCGCACCCTGCTCGTGTGTTATCGTGAAGTAAGAGTAAACTCAAACTGTCCGGCCATCAAAAGCAGGGGGCGCAAGTCGGCCTCCGCATGGGTTGGTATAAGAGGATCGGCGCCGCTCTTACCGCGGCAGCGTAGTCGCCCCCATCAAAGCGAGGTCCACCGAACGGGCGCATTGCCGGCCCTCACGGATCGCCCACACCACCAGCGACTGCCCACGCCGCATGTCACCCGCGGCGAACAGGCGTTCGCGGGAGGTTTGGTATTGCACGGTGTTGGCCAGCACGTTGCCACGCTGATCCAGTTCGACGCCGGCCTGATCCAGCAGCGCGCCGCGGTTCGGCCCCAGGAATCCCATCGCCAGCAGCACCAGATCGGCTTTGATCTGGAACTCGCTGCCGGCAATTTCCTTCATGGTCATCCGTCCATCCGGGGTGCGCTCCCAGGCGGCGCGGACGCAATCGAGCGCGGTGACTCGGCCGTCGGCACCGACCGCATGTTTCGTCAGCACCGCCCAATCGCGCTCCACCCCTTCGTCATGGGCGTGGGAGGACCGCAGCTTGGTCGGCCAATCCGGCCAGACCATGGCCTTGTTCTCCTTCACCGGCGGCTTCGGCATGATTTCTATTTGCGTGATCGAGGCAGCGCCCTGCCGCGCCGAAGTGCCGATGCAGTCCGACCCGGTGTCGCCGCCGCCGACCACGATGACATGCTTGCCCTTGGCGCTGATCGCGCCACCGGGCGCTGCCACGCTTTCGTTATCGCCGGCGCCGCGCTTGTTCTGCTGCGTCAGGAAATCCATCGCATAATGGATCCCGTTCAATTCGCGGCCGGTCACGTCCAGATTGCGCGGCCACTCGGCCCCGGCGGACAGCACGACGGCGTCGAACGCGGCCAGCAACTGGTCGATCGAAACGTCTTTGCCGACTTCGGTATTGGTGCGGTAGGTGACGCCCTCGGCCGCCATCTGGTCAACCCGGCGGTCGATCAGGTGCTTTTCCATCTTGAAGTCGGGGATGCCGTAGCGCAGCAAGCCGCCGATGCGGTCTTGCTTTTCAATCAGCGTGACCGCATGGCCGGCGCGGGCAAGCTGCTGGGCGCAGGCCATGCCGGCGGGACCAGAGCCAACCACGGCGACCGTCTTGCCGGTTTTGCTCTGTGGCGGGATCGGCACGATCCAGCCTTCCTCCCATCCGCGATCGACGATGGCGCATTCGATCGTCTTGATGGTGACGGGGCTGTCGTCGATGTTCAGCGTGCAGGCCGCCTCACACGGGGCGGGACAGACGCGGCCGGTGAATTCGGGGAAATTGTTGGTGGAATGCAGGTTGATCGACGCCTGCTCCCACTGTTCCCGGTACACCAGGTTGTTCCAGTCGGGGATCTGGTTGTTGACCGGGCAGCCGGTGTGACAGAACGGAATGCCGCAATCCATGCAGCGCGCCGCCTGGTCGTTCAGCGCCTTGGCCGGCAGCGGCTTGACGAATTCCTTGAACGATTTCAGCCGCAACTCGGTTTTTTCGTAACCGCGGTCGTGGCGTTCGATTTCGAGGAAGCCGGTGATCTTACCCATGATCGTCTCCAGACAATCGGCCGGCCACCGCCCCGGTTCCGGATGGGAACCAGGGCTGGCTGCGGCGCGTGTGTGTTGTTACTCGGCGGCTACGGTCGTGGCGGCGGCGGCCTCGGCCTTCAGGTCCAGCAGCGCGCGTTTGTAGTCGCGGGGCATGACCTTCACGAAGCGCGACAACGCACCCTCCCAGTCTTCCAGCAACGCCCTGGCCCGGTCGCTGCCGGTGAACAACAGGTGGCGCTCGATGACGATGCGCAGGCGTTCGGCGTCGAACCGGAGCGGATCGCCCATGCCGTTGTCTTCCACGCTGCTGGATCGCTGACGCGGCCGGCCGGGTTCGTCGGCGCGCCCGGGTTCGGCCATGCCAACGGTTTCCAGCTCCACACCGGCCATGTTGCACAGTTTCCGGAACCGCGCGTTCTCGTCATAGACATAGGCGATGCCGCCCGACATGCCGGCTGCGAAGTTGCGGCCGGTATCGCCCAGAACCACCACCACGCCGCCGGTCATGTATTCGCAGCCATGGTCGCCGCACCCTTCCACCACCGCGACGGCGCCGGAGTTGCGCACCGCGAACCGTTCTCCGGCGACGCCCTGGAAGTAGGCTTCCCCGGCGACGGCGCCATACAGAACGGTGTTGCCGACGATGATGTTGCGGGTCGGATCACGCTTCACGTTGGCCGGCTGGCGCACCACGACGCGACCGCCGGACAGGCCCTTGCCGACATAGTCGTTGCCGTCCCCGGTCAGGTTCAGCGACACCCCGCGTGCCAGGAACGCACCGAAACTCTGGCCGGCGGTGCCGGTCATATGGATCGAGATCGTGTCTTCCGGCAGCCCGGCATGGCCGTATTTGCGGGCGATCTCACCCGACAGCATGGCACCGACGGTACGGTTGACGTTGCGCACCGGATGCACCAGCCGCACCGGAGTCTGCGATTCCAGCGCGACCGCCGCTTCGCGGATCAGCACCTGGTCCAGCGCCTTTTCGAGGTGATGGTTCTGCGCCTCGGTGTGGTGGATACCGATCCCCGGTTTCAGTTCCGGCTGGTACAGGATCTTGCTGAGATCGACGCCGTGCGCCTTCCAGTGCTCGACGGCCTTGCGCATGTCCAGCTTGCCGACCTGGCCGACCATCTCGTTAAACGTACGAAAACCGAGTTGCGCCATCAATTCGCGGACTTCCTCGGCGATGAAGAAGAAGAAGTTGATGACATGCTCCGGCGTGCCGGTGAAGCGTTTGCGCAGGATCGGATCCTGCGTCGCCACGCCGACCGGACAGGTGTTCAGGTGGCATTTGCGCATCATGATGCAGCCGACGGCGATCAATGGCGCGGTGGCGAAGCCGAACTCATCGGCCCCCAGCAGCGCGCCGATGACCACGTCGCGGCCGGTTCGCAGCCCGCCATCGACCTGCACCGCGATACGGCTGCGCAGCCCGTTCAGTACCAGCGTCTGCTGGGTTTCGGCCAGGCCGATTTCCCAGGGCGAACCGGCATGCGTCAGCGACGTCAGCGGGCTGGCACCGGTGCCGCCCTCATAGCCGGAAATCGTCACATGGTCGGCGCGCGCCTTCGACACACCCGCGGCGACGGTGCCGACACCGACCTCCGAGACCAGCTTGACCGAAATGCGCGCCTGCGTGTTGGCGTTCTTCAGGTCATGGATAAGCTGCGCCAGATCCTCGATCGAATAGATGTCGTGGTGCGGCGGCGGGGAGATCAGGCCGACGCCCGGCGTCGAATGCCGGACCTTGGCGATGTTCTTATCGACCTTGTAGCCGGGCAACTGGCCGCCTTCGCCGGGTTTCGCGCCCTGCGCCATCTTGATCTGGATGTCGTCGGCGTTGACCAGATATTCCGTCGTGACGCCAAACCGGCCGGATGCGACCTGCTTGATCGCCGACCGTTCGGAATCGCCGTTCGCCAGCTTCACATAGCGATCGGATTCCTCGCCGCCCTCCCCGGTGTTCGACTTTCCGCCAATTCGGTTCATGGCGATCGCCAGCGTGGTGTGCGCCTCGCGGGAGATCGAGCCGAAGCTCATGGCACCCGTGGCGAAGCGCCTGACGATGTCCTTCGCTGATTCGACTTCGTCCAGCGGAACCGGAGTCATGGCGAACCTGAACGCCATAAGCCCGCGGATGGTCAGCAGGCGTTCGCTCTGGTCGTTGATCGTGCGGGTGAAGGCGTGGAACTCGGCCGGCAGGTTGCCGCGTACGGCATGCTGCAGTTTGGCGACGGAGTCCGGGGTCCAGGCATGCGCCTCGCCGCGCAGGCGGAAGGCGTAGTCGCCGCCGACATCCAGCATGCCGGCATAAATCGGGTTATGACCGAATGCCGAACGGTGACGCGCCACGGCTTCGGCGGCGACTTCGGCGAACCCGACGCCTTCGATGGTGGTCGCGGTGCCGGTGAAGCATTTCTCGACGAACGCCGATGTCAGCCCGACGGCGTCGAATATCTGCGCGCCGCAATAGGATTGATAGGTGGAGATGCCCATCTTGGACATCACCTTCATGATCCCTTTGCCCACCGCTTTGAGGTAGTTCTTCTTCACCTCGGCGGCGGTTTTTTGCAGGTTGGTCTGGACGCGGATCTGCTCCAGCGT
>JAYUEJ010000246.1:0-6219 GCA_043739265.1 Rhodopila sp.
CGCCATTGGCATCGATATCGTCGCCGATGCGCGATTGGCTGGTGTCCAACTCGATCTGACACAGGGGAAGCTGTACACGCTGTCGCCGGGCACCCGGCAGGTGCTGGCGGATTTGACGGAACCCGTGACCCTGCGGCTGTTTTATTCCCGCCAGTTGGGCAGCGCGGTGCCGAGCTATGGCACCTACGCCGACCATGTGCGGGAGATGGTGCGCGATTATGCCGCGATCTCCGGCGGCAAGGTGAGACTGGAATTTTACGATCCCGAACCCTTCAGCGACACCGAAGACCGCGCGATGGGGTATGGACTGCAAGGGATACCGCTGGATCAGGGTGGGTCGCAGATCTACTTCGGCCTGGTCGGAACCAACCAGGAGGACGACGAGCGGAGCATCCCGTTCTTCCAGGCCGAACGCGAGCGGTTCCTGGAATACGATCTGACGAAGCTGGTTTACGAATTATCCAATCCGAAGCGGCCGGTGATCGGCGTGATGTCGTCGCTGCCGCTGGATGGCGATCCGCGTGTGATGATGATGACGCCGGGGCGGGCGGCGGGCGGCCAGCCCTATGCAGCCTCGGTCCTGCTGCGCCAGACCAACACGGTGAAAAACGTTCCCCTGGACGCCCAAACCATCGACCCTGACATCCAGGTGCTGCTGGTGGCCGAGGCGCGGACCCTGTCGCCCGCGACGCTATACGCAATCGACCAGTTCGTCATGCGCGGCGGCAGGCTGATGGCCATGGTTGACCCGTGGAGCGAGGGCCTGGCGGCGACGCAATCCCAACCGCCGGCGGATATGCATGCGGACCTGAAGCCGCTGTTCGACGCGTGGGGAATCACCTTCGACCCTTCGAAGGTCGTGGGCGACCTGACCGGCGCCTGGCGGGTGCGGGCCGGCGGCAGCGACCGGGTGCAGGCGGTGAGCTATGTCGCCTGGTTCACCATCCATGACGGGATCAACCACGACGACCCCGCGACGGCGGATTTGCAGCAGGTGACGGTGGCCTCGCCCGGGTTCCTGGCGAAGGCACAAGGCGCATCGATCGATTTTTCTCCCATCCTGACCAGCAGCGACCGCAGCGGATTGCTGTCGGTAGATCAGGTGCGGACGCCCGACCCGGCCAAGGTGCTGGCGGCATTCACGTCCGACGGCGCCCCCCGGGTGATCGCCGCGCGCGTGCATGGGGTGCTGAAGTCGGCATTTTCCGGCCCGCCGCCGTTGGAAGCCGGGCAGCAGCGGCCGGATGGGTTCCCGGAGCACAAGGCCCGAACCGATGCGCCGGCGAACATGGTCGTGGTCGCTGACTCCGACCTGCTGGTGGACCGTTACTGGGTGCGCGTCGCGGATTTTTTCGGGCAGCAGAACGCCACGCCGTTCGCCGATAACGGCGCGTTCGTCGCCAATCTGATCGGCACCCTGGCCGGCAGCGACGCGCTGATCGGGCTGCGGTCGCGCGGCGATACCAACCGGCCGTTTACCCTGGTCGCCCAGATGCAAGGCGATGCCGAGGCCAAATTCCGAAAAACCCAGCAGGCTTTGCAGGCGCATCTGGAAGAGACGGAGAAACAGCTTCGAACGCTGCGATCCGGCGGTGCCCTTGCCGAAAACCCCCAAGCGGACCAGGTCCCGGGGGACAAGGCTTCAGGGGACAAGGCACAAGCGGACAAGCCCCAAGCGGAAAAGACCAAATCGGATGCCGTCATCACCCCCGAACAGCGGGCCGCGATCGATGCCCTTCGCCTGGATGTGCTGGAGACACGGCAACAACTCCGCGCCGTGCAGTTGGAGCTGAACCGCGATATCTCGGCCCTGGCCAACGCAATGCGGATGTTCACCATCGTCCTGGTGCCGGCGCTGCTGACGGCGCTGGCGATCGGGATGGGGCTGGTGCAACGGCGGCGGCGCGGCAGGAGCCGGATATGAAGACGCGGGCGGTCGGTGTGCTGGCGGCGCTGGGCGTGCTCGCCGTCGCGGGGGGCTGGTATGTCGGCACGCGCTCGACACTGTCGGAACCGGGCCGCGTGTCGCGGGAAACCCTGATGTTTCCCGATCTGGCACCGAAGCTGCGAGAGGCGGCGGCAGTCGAGATCACGCATCAGGGCGCGCGGACCGTTATCCGCAAGCGGGCCGACGGCCGGTGGGGCATCGCGTCGATGCGTGATTATCCGGTGCAGGACGCCAGGCTGCGCGGATTGTTGACCGGCCTGACCGAACTGCGGCTGGCGGAACCCAGGACCAGCGACCCGGCGCAATTCAGCCGGTTGGGCGTGGCCGATCCGCTTGCCGCCGGATCGTCGGCCGATCTGTTGCGGGTGGTGGATAGCGGGGGCGTCCCGATCCTGGCGCTGATTGTCGGGCATCGCCGGGCGCGGTCCCGAACCAACCTGCCGGAGGAGGTTTATGTCCGCCGTCCGGATGAGAATCAGGCCTGGCTCGCCGAGGGCAATCTGCAGGTCGATGCCGATCCGGCGCAGTGGCTGGATCGCGATGTGATGAATATCGGGCACGACCGGATCGTTTCGGTCCGCGTGGGGGATGCGGTGTTGGAGTTTGGCCGGGAGAACGGCCGGTTCGGGGTCATCCAGCCGGCGGCGCATCCGAAGCTGGAAGACTACAAGGTGGACAGCGTCGCCCGGGCGCTGGAATTGATGACGTTCCAGGCGGTGAAGGCGGATGCCGATGCGCCGGGGAACGAGGCGGGGCGCGCGGTCTTCGCGACCGGTGACGGGCTTGCGGTGACGGTGACGGTGTTCCACGCTGACAAGGATGTCTGGGCGCGGTTCGCTGTCTCCGGTTCGTCCGATCAGGTGAAGCAGGAGGCGGATCGGTTGAACGAACGCTTGGCGGGCTGGTCGTATCAGATCGGTTCCTGGAAGGAGCAATCGCTGGTGCCGACGATGGACGATCTGAAGGCCGAGCAACCGGCGGTGGCTCCTGATACGGACAAGAAATGACGGATCGCGAGTATCCCACCCGCCCGTTCGTCGGAATCGGGATCGTGGTGATCAAGGGAGATCAGGTCCTGCTGTGCCAGCGCGGCAAACCGCCGAACGTTGGAAGCTGGACCCTGCCCGGCGGCGCCCAGGATGTCGGTGAGACCTGCGAAGATGCGGCGCGGCGCGAACTGATGGAGGAATGCGGCCTGGTCGTCGGACCGATGCATTTCTGTGCCCATGTCGATACGATCCGCCGCGACGAAGACGGCCGCGTGCGGTTCCACTACACGATCCTGGATTTCGCCGCCCGCTGGGTGTCAGGCGAGCCGGTCGCCGCCACCGACGTGACCGCCGCGCTATGGGCACCAATGGATGCGCTGGAACCCTACGAACTATGGTCGGAGGCACACCGGATCATCGCCATCGCTCGGCGGTTGGTGGGCTGACGATTTTTGCCGCTGTTTGTGGTATGGTGCAGCCATGGAACGCGATGCCGCTATTGCGAGGCTGAAGGCGCACGAAGCCGAATTGAAACGGCTTGGGGTGCGGAGCCTATATCTTTTCGGCTCGACGGCGCGCGGCGAGGCGCGGGATAATTCCGACGTTGACCTCTTCTTCGACTACGAAAAGGGGAAATTCGGGCTTTTTCAGTTGATGGATGTGAAGGAACGGACCTCCTGCATCCTGGGTCGGAAGGCTGATATCATGACCCGCGACAGCCTTCACAGAACGCTGAAACACGATATCGAGGCTTCCGCGGTGAGGGTTTTCTAGTGGCGGATCTGACACCGATCCCGCGATTGGACGACATCGTCGAGGCAATCCAGCGAGTGGGTGAAGTGGTGGGCACCATGTCGTATTGCAGTCCATCTGCGCGCCTTCGTCGTTACGATGAGCCAGAAATCCTCGCTTATTTAACACGACATTCTCTGTCTGAAACACCGAACGGGCGACAGCAACGATGTGGCCCTGGTGTCAGGCCGACGTTTCAAGTGGTCTTGAAACGCCAGCCTGAATTTCTGTCCATGGCCTCCACCAGAGTTCCAGGTTGTCAAAGGCTAGCGTAACCGCGATCGCCCGATGCCTCGGTCGCGGCTACGCTATCGAATCCCCCGAACTAAGGCCGTTCCGCGGAGATCAACCCAGATCGAAGCGATCGAGATTCATCACCTTGTTCCAGGCACCGACAAAGTCACGCACAAACGCAAGCTGCGAGTCGTCACAAGCATAGACTTCCGCAACGGCCCGAAGCTGGGAGTTCGAACCGAATACGAGATCGACGCTGGTGCCGGTCCACTTAAGCGCGCCGGTAACCCGATCATGCCCCTCGAACGTCCCATCAGACGTGGATGACGCCTTCCAGGTCGTATCGACGTCGAGCAGGTTGACAAAGAAATCATTGGTCAACGTCTCGGGCCGGTTGGTGAAGACTCCGAGTTTGCCCTGCCCAAACGTTGCATTGAGCACACGCAGGCCGCCGACAAGAACCGTCATCTCTGGGGCGGTCAGCGTCAGTAGGTGCGCCCGGTCCACCAGCAGCTCTTCCGCCGGCCGCTGCTGTACGTTTCGGAGATAGTTGCGGAACCCGTCCGCTTTCGGCTCCAGCACGGCGAACGAGTCGACGTCGGTTTGCGCCTGCAACGCGTCCATGCGCCCCGGCGCAAAGGGAACCACCACAGCGTGTCCGCCCTTCTTGGCGGCTTCCTCGACAGCAGCGCACCCGCCCAGAACGATCAGGTCAGCGAGCGAAACCTTCTTCCCGCCGGTCTGCGAAGCGTTGAATGCCTGTTGGATCGCCTCCAGTTTCGGCAGAACCTTCGCCAGTTCGGCCGGCTGGTTGGCTTCCCAGTTCATCTGCGGCGCCAGGCGAATACGCGCCCCGTTCGCCCCACCGCGCATGTCGGTGCCGCGGAACGTCGATGCCGACGCCCAGGCGGTCGAGACAAGCTGTGAGATCGACAGGCCCGACGCAAGGATCTTGCCCTTTAGCGCGGCAATGTCTTGCTCCCCAATCAAGGCATGATCGACGTCGGGGATCGGGTCTTGCCACAGCAGCACTTCAGCCGGGACGTCCGAACCGAGATAGCGGGACCGAGGACCCATATCGCGGTGCATCAGCTTGTACCAAGCCCGGGCAAACTCATCCGCGAACGCATCAGGGTTCGCGTGGAAGCGCTGCGAAATTTTCTCATAGATCGGGTCCACCCGCAGCGCGAGGTCCGCCGTGGACATCATCGGGGCGTGCCGCTTCGAAGGATCGTGCGCATCAGGCACGGTGCCTGTAGCGGATGCATCCTTGGGAGCCCATTGTTGCGCACCGGCCGGGCTCTTCACCAATTCCCATTCGAAGCCGAACAGGTTGTCGAAGTAGTTATTGTCCCACTTCACCGGGTTCATGGTCCATGCGCCCTCCAGCCCGCTGGTGATCGTATCGACCCCCTTGCCGCTGCCATAGCTGCTGATCCAGCCGAGGCCTTGCTCTGCGATGCCGGCTCCCTCGGGTTCACGCCCGACATATTGGCCAGGATCGGCGGCGCCATGGCATTTGCCGAACGTGTGGCCGCCGGCAACCAGGGCAACCGTCTCATCGTCATTCATCGCCATCCGGGCGAATGTCTCGCGAATGTCGCGGGCGGAACCAAGCGGATCGGCCTTACCGTTCGGTCCTTCGGGATTGACATAGATCAGGCCCATCTGAACGGCACCGAGCGGATCGGCCAGCACGCGGTCGCCGCTGTAGCGCTTATCGCCAAGCCAGGTGTCTTCGGGCCCCCAGGAAATGTCCTCTTCGGGTTCCCAAATGTCCACGCGCCCGCCGCCGAAACCGAACGTCTTCAATCCCATCGAGTCCAGCGCACAGTTGCCGGCGAGAATCATCAGGTCGGCCCAGGAAAGTTTGCGGCCGTACTTCTGCTTGATCGGCCACAGCAGCCGGCGCGCCTTGTCGAGATTCGCATTGTCGGGCCAGCTATTGAGCGGTGCGAAACGCTGGGTGCCGGAGGCTGCGCCGCCGCGACCGTCACCGGTGCGGTAGGTGCCCGCGCTGTGCCACGCCATCCGAATGAAGAACGGCCCATAATGGCCGTAATCGGCCGGCCACCAATCCTGCGACGTCGTCATCATTGTGAAGAGGTCCTGCTTCACGGCATCCAGGTCGAGGCTCTTGAACGCCTCGGCGTAGTTGAACGCCTCGCCCATTGGGTCGCTCAGGGCCGAGTTTTGGTGCAAAATCTTCAGATTTAACTGGTTCGGCCACCAGGTCTGGTTCGACATTTTCAAAAC
>JAYUEJ010000247.1:0-18672 GCA_043739265.1 Rhodopila sp.
AAATCCTACCCCCGGTATTCCGGCGTGGTTTGCAGGAGGGGAAACGCACTATGGGCGTGCGGCTGCGACACAGGCGGCGCGTCGCGGAACACATAGCCCGGATGCAACTCACCCACACGCCGCGCGCCAGCCAGAGCCATCGCGACGCCGAATTCATGCTCCATCAATTCCAGCATCTTATGCACGCCGGCATCGCCGTCAGCCGCCAATGCGTAGCAATACATCCGCCCCATCGCCACCGCGTCGGCACCCAGCGCGATCGCCTTCACGATGTCGGTGCCGCGGCAGATGCTGCCATCGACGATCACCTTCGCCCGGCCGCGCACTGCCGCCATGACCTCGGGCAGGATGTCCATCGACCCGCGGCCATGATCGAGCTGCCGCCCGCCGTGGTTGGAGACATAAACGCCATCGACCCCATGCTCGCAGCACAGGGCGGCATCTTCGCCGGTGCCGATGCCCTTCAGGATAAGCGGAATGCTGTGCGTGTCCTTGAACGCCTTGACGTTGTCCCAGGTGAAACCGGCCTGATAGCTCTGCCCGGTGGCGACGGCACGCCATGGTTTAACAAATCGGCCGGTGATGTCGCGCTCGCGTCGCGAATACGCCGGCGTATCGACCGTGATGGCGAACGCGTCATAGCCGGCATCGACGGCACGCTTCACCACGTCATCGACCCATGCCGTATCGCCACGCACATACAATTGAAAAATCTTCGGACCGGGCGCCGCGGCGGCGGATTCCTCCAGCCCCGGATGGGTGACCGAACTGATCATGATCGGCACGCCAAATGCCGACGCGGCCCGCCCGGCGGTCGCCGCACCGCCGGGATGGAACGATTCCAGTGATCCCACGGGGGCGAGGATCAACGGCAGCCGCAATTTACGGCCGAACAGCGTGGTGCCGAGCTCGACATTCGAAACATCGACGCAAACCCGTGGACGCAACGCCAGCGAATCGAGTGCGAGGCGGTTGCGCCGCAAAGTCGTCTCGGTTTCCGTCGCACCCACCAGATAGCCCCAGATGTGATCGGACAGCTTGGCGCGGGCGGCCGGGAGAAATTCGTGCAGGCACTGAAAGTCGCCCGTCGGTTCAAAAAGATGTTTTGCTTTTGCCTGGTCCATGGTTTCCTCTAACGGCGCATTTCGGCCGCATCAGGCATCGCCGAGCCCGATCGTGCAAGAGCGGATCAGACCGGCAGCGTTGCTTTCTTCGCATTTGGAAGATGCGTCGGCTGTTTTGCAGGCGGCCGGGTCTCCGGCATCGCGACCCACAGCACGACCACGGCGGTAGCCTCGATCGCGGACAGAACCAGGACCGTCATCGGGTCACCGAAGCGACCGGCGATTCAACCGGCCATCACCGTGCTGAATGTTGCGCCAATCCCGGCGGCCAAACCGAATGCGCCGAGGATGCGTTCCCCAACGCCGCGACACTCCAACCCTGCTGGGTCAGCCAGACAGTGATGAACGGCCTGAAGCCGGCCTGAACCGCCGTGGTGAAGACGTTAATTCCATTCAGTCCCAGCCGGCTGCCAGTCACATCTTGCCCTTGATGGAAGGCCAGGGCGCTGCCCTGGACCCGCAAAAGGGCCAACGGCCCCTTTGATCCCATGACTTTAAGGGGATTGGGCCACAGCGGGCTACGCTGTCATTGCGACCACTTCCGTCACCCCGTTTCGCCCAATCCATTATAACCGGGTTGCAAGGGCCGGCGGCCCTTGGCGGGGTCGAGGGGCAGCGCCCCTCACCTTTCCTTAAGCGGTCAGCGCATGCAACCGGCGGGCCGGCTGGGCCAGTTCTTCATAGACGTCCACATAGTCTTCAGCCATGCGCCGAGCGGTGAAACGGCGGTCGAAGGTGGAGCGGACCCGGGCACGATCCAGCATATGGACCTTTCCCACCGCGGCCACGGCCGCGTCGATGTCGTTGACGATGAAGCCGGTCACGCCCGGATCGATCACTTCCGGCACGGACCCGCAGTTGAACGCGATAACCGGCGTACCGCAGGCCATGGCTTCGATCATCACCAGGCCGAACGGCTCCGGCCAATTGATCGGAAAGATCAGGGCGTGCGCACCGGACAGGAAGTCCGGCTTCTGCGCGTCATTGATCTCACCGATGAACTCCACGTCCGGGTTGCCCTGGATCAGCGGCTTGATCAGCGTGTCGTAGTATTCCTTGTCGGCGTTATCGACCTTGGCGGCGATCTTCAGCTTCAGCCCGGCCTTGCCGGCGATCTTGATCGCGCGATCGACGCCTTTTTCCGGCGAGATACGACCGAGGAACGCGGCATATTCCTGCTTTACCGGCTGCGGCGTCAACAGATCCGCGGGCATCCCGTGCAACACGGTACGCACCCAGTTCAGGTTCGGAATCGGCTGGCGCTGATTGTCGGAGATCGACACGAACGGCGACGCGGCGAAAGTGCTGTAGGTTTCCACATACTCCGGAAGGTCCAGGCGGCCGTGAATGGTGGTCAGGTATGGCACGTTCTGGCGGCTGAACAGCGCCAGCGGGAAGTAGTCGATGTGGAAATGCAGGACGTCGAACTCGTCCTTGCGGCGATAGATCATCTCCACCATGCGGTAGTAGTTGGCGACCCAATCCTTGACGGTCGGGTCGAGGCGCAGCGCCTGCTCTCGCATGGGTGCCAGCGTGGCGGAGGTCACGGAGTCGCCACTTGCGAACAGAGTGACATCATGGCCCATCGCGACCAATTCCTCGGTCAGCGAATAAACCACCCGCTCGGTTCCACCATAGAGCTTCGGAGGAACAGCCTCAAACAGAGGCGATATTTGCGCAATACGCATGAGTAATTGGCCCCGGACTGGACTGTGGGTTTAGTTTCTCAAGGCGATTTCATCTTGTGATCGTCTCCGCACAACCTGTGCTTGACTTCACCCGCTGGAAGCGCCTATCGATTGTTGGTTATAGTTTTCGAATGTGGCGAAATGTCGGCGTGTTTGACGTGGCCTCGGGGCAATCGCCCGACCCGGCAACACGATGGCGCCAAGCCGGGCGGTTCGGGTCCGCGTCCTTATCCCGGCTACAGGAGCCCGCCGTCACCATGGGGCATTCACACCAGTCCTCGGCCTCCCGTCCTGAGAGCCGGCCGGCTCTGCCAGCGTTGCAGGGACGGCCATTGAGCTTTCTGTTCTCTTACATAAAGCGCCACCCGAGCGGACACCTGGTCATCCTGCTGTCGGTGATCGTGGCGGTGACGTGTGGCGTATCGACGCAATACGGCATGAAATACCTGATCGACATCGTCTCCACCGGGCAGGCGGCGGCGGGCGACAAGGTGTGGGGCGCGTTCGCACTTTTGTGTGGGTTGGTGGCGGCGGACAATCTGTCCTGGCGTGTCGGCAGCTATGCGGCTCACCGCACCTTCGTCGCCGTGACCGGTGACATCCGGCGCGATCTGTTCCGCCATCTGGCGGGACACTCACCGACCTATTTCGCCGAACGCCTGCCTGGCGCGTTGGCCAGCCGCGTCACGTCCACCGCCAACGCGGCGTTCACCGTGGAGAACACCGGCGCCTGGAACGTGCTGCCGCCCAGCATCGCGCTGGTGCTGTCGATCTGCTTCATCGGATCGGTCAACCTGGCGCTGGCCGGCACCCTGTCGGGCGTGGCCCTGGTGTTGGGCGCCGTGGTGTTCCGACTGGCGCAAAAAGGGTCGGCCCGCCATCGCGACTACGCGGAAAAAGCCGCCGCGGTCGATGGCGAGCTGGTCGATGTCATCGGCAATTTCAACGTCGTCCGCGCTTTCGGGGCGACGTTCCGCGAACAACGGCGGATCAGCGAGCGGATGGAAACCGAAATGGCCTCCCGCCGCCGCAGTCTCTATTATCTGGAACACATTCGGCTGGTGCACGCGGTCCTCACCGCGATCATGACGGCTGGCGTGGTCGCCTGGGGCATCATCCTCTGGCAGCACGGCCAGGCCAAAGTGGGCGACCTGGTGCTGATCACTGCCCTGGCCTTCGGCATCCTGCACGGCACCCGCGACCTTGCGGTGGCGCTGGTCGATCTCACGCAGCATGTCGCGCGGCTGGAAGAAGCGATATCAGCACTGCTGACTCCGCACGACCTCACGGATCTGCCGGACGCCGAACCTTTGCCGGCCGGTCCAAACCAGGTCCGGGGTCAGGTGACGTTCGATCAGGTGCGCTTCGCCTATCCCGGCCGTCCCGCCGTGTTGGACGATTTCGACCTGGTTATCGCGCCGGGTCAGCGGGTCGGGCTGGTCGGCTTCTCGGGTGCCGGCAAATCGACGGTGCTGGCGCTGCTGCAACGGTTCTACGATGTCAGCGGCGGGCGGATTTCCGTCGATGGGCACGATATTCGCGACGTAACGCAGGACAGTCTTCGCAACGTCATGGCCGTGGTGCCGCAGGATACCTCGCTGTTCCACCGCTCGGTCATGGAAAACATCCGCTATGCCCGCCCAGACGCGACCGAGGCGGAGGTGATGGCCGCCGCCGACATGGCGCACTGCCGGACGTTCATCGAGGCGATGCCGGAAGGCTTCGACACCATGGTGGGCGACCGTGGCGTGAAACTGTCGGGCGGCCAACGCCAGCGGCTGGCGATTGCCCGCGCGCTGCTGAAGAACGCGCCGATCTTGCTGCTGGATGAGGCCACCAGCGCGCTGGATACCGAGTCCGAACAGGCGATCCAGGTGGCTCTGGACCGGCTGATGAAAGGGCGCACGGTGATAGCGATCGCGCACCGGCTTTCGACATTGCAAAGCTTCGACCGGATCATCGTCATGGATCGGGGTCATATCATCGATGACGGGTCCCCCACCGAACTGGCCAATCGGCCCGGCCCGTACCGGGAGCTGTTGCGCAAGCAGCGGATGGAGCCGATGGAGGCGGTGGCGGCGTAGAACACCGTGGTAGCCCGGCACGTCCGGGCGACCTGTGCCTGAATAGGTGGCCGGTGTCAGGCGAACAGCATTGCCGGCGGTTGCCCCGGTGGGTGGGCGTGATCGAATACCACCCAGGCATGGTGATGCTGCGCCGTGTTCGTCTGCTCGCCCATGTCGAACCACTGAATGCGCCTGGTCAGCACGATCACCGCCGAAAATGGTCCCGCCGACATCATATCGGCGGCCCGCTTCCCGGCGATCCATTGCAGCCGCACCAGCAGCGCCAGTTGCCCCTGAACCGTTTCCGTCAGCATCATCGCGTGCCGCAGAAAACCGAGCATCGCCGCGGGTGAGCGCGATTGGCCCAATTGGGAGCCGGTATCGCCATATGGTGGATTGGTCACGATGCTGCGGCAATTCCCCGGAACCTGTCGGCACGCCAGAAAATCGACACCAGCGGTCCCGAACCCGCGATCGACGATATCGGTGGAAACCACCTCATGACCATGCGCGCCCAGCACCGTGGACATTGCGCCGTCGCCACAGCACGGTTCCCAAATGGGGCCACGAAAGCGCACATGCCGCAGCAGCGCCTGCGTGACCAATGGCGGAGTCGCGTAGAAATCCCGCCCCTCCCGCTCATACCCAGAAATATGGATCGCGCGGCGCGCCTCCGGTTCGGTTGCAGCCACGCCGGGCGCCGTGTCGATCTCAGCGATCGGCAGCCCCAGTTGCAAAAGCGTCACGCGCGCCTCGTTCGATCGGAAACAGGCCGGATAATTTTGGTAGGCATTCACGGCACTCCAGATCGGGATACACATTTTGCCGCGACGAAATCGGATGCACGGTCAACCCGCGACTCGGAGGTGGACCACCAGGCCGGAATGTTAGCTGACGACGGTAACCAAAAACAGAATCAAGTGGTGTGCCCCCCTCCCCGGGAATCGCACCTGAACGGTCATCGGTTTCGGACTCCGCAATCGCAGGGTCGATGTCATGGGTTGTGCGTTTGAAATTCCCGCATTCAACCTGGATGCACGCCAATACAAAGTGATGCTCGCAGATCGGCCTGTGTCCCCCAACACCGGGATGCTCACGCCGATTGAGCGTAGCGCCTGCCTTTATCAGCTATTATCGGCGTTCATCCGCGGTCGATGCGTCCGTTTGAACGCGCTAAATCGCCGGCCACGACCCGCAAGGCCGACCAAGGTCCGGCCGTCAGTCTCAGCGCGCGCCAGCTTACCGAACGAGAATCCAGACAACACCGCGGACGATTGGCACCCGCACCGATCTTCCCCTAACCTCGCGTCCGAACGCCCCGCATCGGTTGCCAAGGAAACCAATCCGTCCATGTCGCGTCTTGTCGTCGTTTCCAACCGCGTCGCCCCGATCCAGGAGGGCGAGGCGACCGCCGGCGGATTGGCAGCCGGCGTGCTGGACGCGCTGAAGCAGAAAGGCGGCCTGTGGTTCGGTTGGAGCGGCGAGATCACCGCCACGAGCGAAGCGAAACCCAGCCTTGAACGGACGGTCGGGCCGATCACCCTGTTCACCGTTGATCTGTCGCGCCAGGACTACGACGAATATTACCGTGGTTTCGCCAACGACACTCTGTGGCCGGTGCTGCACTATCAGATCGGCCTGGGCCATTTCGAATGGCAGGAGTTTGACGGCTACCGCCGGGTTAACGAACTGTTTGCCGAGTCCCTGACGCCCTTGGTGCGAACAGACGACCTGATCTGGGTGCATGATTATCACCTTCTGTGCCTGGCCGACGGCTTGCGCGCCCGCGGACTGACCAACCGGATCGGGCTGTTTCTCCACACCCCCTTCCCCGCTCCCGGCGTCTTCATGACGATCCCGTCGCATGCCGATCTGATTCGGGCGATGTGCGCCTACGATCTGGTGGGGTTTCAGACCGAGATCGATCGGACGGCGTTCCTCGATTACCTGCTCCGATGCGCCGGCGGCGTTGTTGTCGATGGCGCCGTCAAGGTTTTTGGGCGAGTGGTGCGCACCGGCGTCTATCCCATCGGCGTGCATGTCGATGAGGTACGCGCGCAAGCCGAAACCCCGGTGAACCGGCGGCAGGCAACGCGCATGCGCGCCAACCTGATGGAACGCCTGATCCTTAGTGTGGACCGGCTGGATTACTCCAAGGGACTGCGCCAGCGGTTCGCGGCGTTTGAGCGGTTCCTGGCGGAATACCCCGCCCAGCACGGGCTGGTCACGTTCATGCAGATCGCGCCGCCATCCCGGTCCGATATCGAAACCTACCAACGGATCAGACGCGAACTGGAGGGTGAGGCCGGACGCATCAACGGCCGCTTCGCCGAAGTCGATTGGGTGCCGTTACGCTACCTGAACCGCAGTTTTCCGCGTAACGTCCTGATGCCGTTATATGCCGAGGCTCAGGCGTGCCTGGTGACTCCACTGCGCGATGGGATGAACCTGGTCGCGAAGGAATACGTCGCGGCGCAGGACCCGGAGGAGCCTGGGGTGCTGATCCTGTCTGAATTCGCCGGCGCGGCGCGGGAACTGGATGCGGCGCTGCTGGTCAATCCGTATGACGAGGCTGGGATGGCGCGGGCGATGGACCGAGCGTTGTCGATGGCGTTGGAGGAACGGCAAGAGCGGCATCAGGCGATGCTCGCGGTGATGCGGACGAATAGTCTGGAGCGGTGGCGGGACCGGTTTGAAGCGGATTTGCGCGGGAATTAGCCAACGCGTCCCTCACCGTCATGGCCAGGCTCGACTCGGCCGTCCGTTCCGAACAAGTCATCGATAAAAATGACTTTCCGGGTTGCGACTTGTAGTCGAATCAAATCCTGGCATAACTCAGCGACATGTTTCTCCAGCAGCCCCCGGTGTTTCATGACATTGAACTGCAGGTAACCCATGCTGAACTGCTGCGTGAAACGGATTTCTCCGACCTCGGCATGCGCCGGAGCCGCCGCACCTGGATACAGGAACGCGAATGCCGAGATGGCCGCCATGGCCATGATCCAACGCACGATACGGTCCTCCCGATTGATTGAACGGGATCATCCAGGCGGGGCCGGGGATTGGCAATGCAGCGCGAGTTGGCGATATACTGGCAGTAGGTTCACACGAGAGGAACGCAGGTGAACATCGCACCGCTCACCCCAGGCTTCGCCGGCAACGTGACCGGCATCGACCTGACCAAAAAGCTGACCGAACAACAGGTCGCGGCGATCGAGGCCGGAATGGACACTTTCGCAGTGCTGGTCTTCCACGATCAGCATTTCGACGATGACGCCCAGCTTGCGTTCAGCCGCAATTTCGGGGAACTGGAAATCTCCTCCGGTGGCGAGATGGCACGGCCCGAGGACCGGCGCCTGAAGCTGGAAATGGCCGACATTTCCAACCTGGATCTCCACAGCAAGCTGCGCGGATCGGATGACCGGGTGCGGCTCAATGCGCTGGGCAACCGGCTGTGGCACTCCGACGCGTCGTTCCGCGCCATCCCGGCAAAATATTCGTTGCTGTCGGCGCGCGTGGTGCCTGGGGTCGGCGGCAACACCGAATTCGCCGACATGCGCGCCGCCTATGACGCGCTGGACGACAAGACGAAGGCCGAGATCGAAAATCTGGTCACCGAACACTCGAACGCCTACTCACGCGAAGTGATCGGCTTCCCGAAAGAGGATTACGGCGACCGCAATCAGGACAAACTGCGTCCGGTGCGCCAAAGCCTGGTGCGAACGCATCCGGTCACCGGCCGAAAGTCGCTGTATCTGTCAGCGCATATCGGCACCATCGTCGGCTGGCCGATGCCCGAGGCGCGTGCCTTCATTCGCGACCTGACCGAACATGCGACTCAGCCGGCTTTCGTTCACGCGCATGTCTGGCGGCCTTGGGATCTGGTGATCTGGGACAATCGCACGACGATGCACCGGGGCCGCCGATACGACGACCTGCACGACGTGCGCGACATGCACCGTTCCACCATCCGCGGCGATGCCATGACCGCACCCCAGCAAGAGGCGGCCTGAACCATGCAAATCACGGCGTTGAATTCTGATTTTGCCGGCGAAGTTTCCGGCGTTGATATCAGCCTGCCTCTGTCGCGCGATCAGGTCGCGGCGATTGAAGCGGGCATGGATCGATACGCGGTGCTGGTCTTTCGCGACCAGCCGCTGACAGACGAGCAACAATGCGACTACAGCCGCGAATTTGGCGAACTGGAACCAACCTTGATCGGCCAGATGTCGAAATCCACCGAGCGCCGGTTGGGTCCGGTCGAAATGGGCGACATTTCGAATCTCGGTCCCGACGGCAAACTGCGCGGCCGCGATGACAACCGGCGCATGTATGCCCTCGGCAACCGGCTTTGGCACGCAGACGCATCGTTCCGGGCGACTGGTGCGATATACTCGTTACTGTCCGGACGGGTCGTGCCCGGCCACGGCGGCAACACCGAATTCGCCGACATGCGCGCCGCCTACGATGCGTTGGACACCACGACGAAAGCGGTGGTCGAAGACCTGGTGACGGAGCATTCCATTGCCTTTTCCCGAGCGGAACTTGGGTTCGATGACTATGGTGAGGGCAATGCCGAGAAGATCCGTCCGGTGCGCCACAGCCTGGTGCGGACGCATCCTGTCACGGGACGGAAATCGCTGTTTCTATCGGCCCATATCGGCACCATCGTGGGATGGCCGATGCCGGAAGCCCGTGCCTTCATTCGCGACCTGACCGAACATGCGACTCAGCCGCAATACCGCCATGTGCATCAGTGGCGGGTCAACGATCTGGTCATGTGGGAAAATAGTACGACCATGCATCGCGGCCGGCGGTACCGGGACCTGCAAGAGGTGCGCGATCTGCGTCGCACCACGATCCGGGGAACTGGCCTGACGGCTGCGCAGGCGCCCGCGATGGCGGCCGAATAAAGGAGCAACGACATGTCGATCACGATCACCGATCTGACCCCAGGTTTCGCGGGTGAGGTTTCCGGCGTCGATATCACCCAGCCGCTCACCCGGGACCAGGTCGCGTCACTGGAAGCCGGCATGGATCGTTACGCTGTCCTGGTTTACCACGATCAGCATTTTACCGATGAGCAGCAGAAAGCCTTCAGCCTCAACTTCGGGGCCCTGGAAAACACAGCCGGCGGCAACGTCACCAAGGCCGCCGAACGGCGCCTGGACCCCTTTATGGCCGACGTTTCGAACCTCGATGCCAATCACCAACCCCTGGCACGCGACGACCGGCGGCGGTTGTTCAACCTGGGCAATCAGTTGTGGCACTCGGACAGTTCTTTCAGGGCCATTCCGGCGAAATATTCCCTGCTGTCCGGACGCATCGTCGTGGATACAGGCGGCAATACGGAATTTGCGGATATGCGGGCCGCCTATGACGCGCTGGACGACAGGACGAAGCACGAAATTGAAGATCTGGTCTGCGAACATTCCCTGATCTACTCCCGCGGGACGCTCGGTTTTACCGAATTGTCAGACGAAGAAAAGCAGATGTTCAAACCGGTAAGGCAACGTCTGGTGCGGGTGCATCCCGTTACCGGACGGAAGTCGCTATACTTGGCGTCTCATGCCGGAACGATTATCGGCTGGCCGATGCCTGAAGCCCGCGCCTTCCTGCGCGATCTAAACGAACATGCGGTGCAACCTCGTTTCAGATACGCCCATAAATGGCGGCAATACGACTGTGTCGTTTGGGATAACCGATCGACCATGCACCGGGTGCGCCGTTTCGACGAAACCAAGGTACGCGACATGCGGCGCACGACGGTGGCTGGCGACAGCGTCACCGTCGAACAAATCGCCGCCCAGAGCGTTTTCACGGTAGGGTGAAAATGCTCTGGGTCATATTTCGCGGGCAATTTCATCACCCTAAGATCGCTTCGCGATTCCGGTCAGGGTGATATTGCTCTAGCTTGGACCATCCGACAGGTCGGCGGATTTGCTGTTCAGGCTGTCCGCCAGTGCCTGTGCGCCACCGCGTGCCAGCAACCGCCGAAAATCCGACCGTTGCACCGCGACTCGGCTGATCGAGCCTTCCGCCAGCACGTCAACGATACGCCATCCCAATGGCCCCTGCCGCATGACATAATCCAGTTCGTGAGTCTCCCCCGCTTTCGGGATGATCCGAGTCTGCACCACTTGCTCGCTGCCGATTGCCCGCGTTCCGGGCAGCACTTCGAACCGTAGGCCGTTGTCGATGTCGAAACTGTTGACATACGACGCCACCGTGTAACGGCGAAAAGCCTGCGCCAGCATTTGCTGCTGCTCCGGCGGCAGTGCCGACCAGGAGGCGCCGACCGATACTTCCAGGATCGCAGCCAGATCGAACGTGCGATCGATGACCGGTCCCAGAATGTCGAGCCGCCGCGGGAATGGCGTGCCAGGACCGGCCGTCATGATAGTCTGCAACGCAGCCACGAGCTGCTGGATCGGCGCGATCACCGCCAACGAGTCCATAGCGCGGGCCGGCAGCGCCGTGAAGAGGAACAGTCCGGCTATCAGCCCACGCCGCCGGTAGTGTGTTGTCCGCACCGAACCCATCCTCTATGCCACCTCACCCCGGTCAGGCCCGTCATGGTGGGGCGTTGCACGACGTGATCCAAATACGGTGGGGCGCGTCCATTGTGTCAAATCTTTCGGGTCGGCACCGACTCACGTTTTTGTGTTCATAAAAACGGCTGAACCACCCTAGGTTCATTGAAGACCGGACAGATCACGGCGTCGTTAGTGGGAGACTTGCGTTGACGTTCACGACCACGACCCTGCGCCTGGCTGATAAAGTTGCCTTGTTCCTGGGCCTGCTGGACCAGCCGCTCGACCCCGATGCGCTGATCCGGATCGCCCGCAACCAGACCGGCCTGAGCGATTTCGGCGATGCATCCTTCCTCGGCCCGCTGACCCGCCTGCTCGATGCCTGCTCGACGGAATCCGCATTGAGTCTCGTGGGTCGCGGTGCGACAAAATGGGATATCGTGCGCTTTCTGACCAACTTGCTGCTGATCCAGGAGCAGGCCGTGCGATGCCCCGAGATCCATGCGGCACCCATCCACCGGCCGATTTTCATCACCGGACTGCCGCGCAGCGGAACGACATTCCTGCACCGGCTGTTGCTGACCGATCCGGCCAACCGTGCGCCGGCGGTATGGGAAACGATCTACCCCTCTCCGGTCGCCGGAACGCGGCAAAAACGGATCGCCCGCGTCGCCCGCCAATTAAAGATGTTCGAGTGGCTGGCTCCGGAATTCCGAGCGCTGCACCCGCTGGAGGCGACATCGCCGCAGGAGTGCAGCGAGATCACCGCGCACGTCTTCCGCAGCCTTCGATTCGATACGAATTATCATATTCCGTCATATCGCAACTGGCTGGATGCGGATGTCGTCCGAAATCTGCCGGCCTATCGGTTTCACAAACGATTCCTCCAATACCTTCAGCATCAGGATGGTTCGGAGCCTCGCTGGGTATTGAAATGCCCCGAACATGTGTTCGCCTTGCAGACAATCCGCGCGGTTTATCCCGACGCGCGATTGGTGTTCGTGCATCGCGATCCGCTGAAAGTCCTGGCATCGCAAGCTCGATTGACCGAGGTCCTGCGTCGCCCGTTCACCCGCCGCCTCGATCCCAAAACTCTCGGTCCGGACGAAAGCCGGCGCTGGCTGGACGGAACAAACCGCATGATCGCGGTGGGCGACGATGCAGGACTGCCCGATTCTGTGTATCATGTTCATCATTTGGATCTGATCAGCGATCCGGTTAACACAATAGAGGGTCTGTATCGCCACTTCGGTATGGTGTTTTCTCCCCAGATCGGTTCCGCGATCGAGGACTATGTCGCAGCCAAACCTAAAGGCGGCTACGGCGCACATCGTTACCAGTTCGAAGATCACGGTCTCGACGAACAGCAGGAGCGGGCGATATTCCGCCCCTACATGATCCGCTTCGGCATCACCGCCGAAGCCGCACCGAAACGCCCTCAGAACCCCGGGCCGCAGCCGTCGGCCGGCGCCGGGGAGCGATCATTACAGTCTTAGATCGCTAAAAGGCTGACTGAAATCACGCCCTGCCTGCACTTTTGGCTGGATTTCGTGTCGTTTGCGGCGGCGTAACAATTATTCCCGCACCGACAGGCGGACATGGGCTGCGTGGTCCGGTTGCGTCATGATGATGCCAACCGGCAGTACCGGCCGCGAATCCACGCGCGTGATCTTAAATCGCCCGACAATCGCGGCCAGGACCAAAATTGCCTCGGTCATCGCGAACTGCGCGCCGACACAAACACGAGGCCCGGCACCGAACGGCATGAAAGCAAAGCGCGCCGGGGCCGGCTGATCGGGCATGAAACGCGCCGGCCGGAAAAGGTCCGGGTCCTGCCAAAGCGAATGGTGACGATGCAACACCCAAGGGGCCACAAAAACGATGGATCGCGGCGGCAGCAGCAGATCGCCGATGCGGTCGCTGCCGATGGACTCTCGCACGATCGTGAAGGCAGATGGAAACAGCCGCAGCGTTTCGTTCACCACCGCGCGCGTGCGGATCAGCCCAGCCACCGACGCGAACGCGGTTTCCGTTTCGATTTCGACATTACCCATTTCCTGTGCCAGCCACGCCTGCTCCTCGGGTGCCTCGGCCAGCATAATCAGTGCCCAAAACAGCGTCACTGCTGTCGTTTCGTGCCCGGCCAGGATCAACGTGGCCACCTGATCACGAAGCTGTTCGGCGGAAAATCCGATGCCGGTTTCTGGATCGCGGGCGGCGCGCAGCAGGTCGAACAGATCGCGCGGCCTATCGGGCGGCGGCGTCGCCAGACGTGCCGCGAGAATCGTTTCAATAAGCCCCATCCATCGACGTTTAAACCGCGCCCGTCCGAAATCACGCGGCGACCGTATCGATGCCGGCAGTATCATGTCGAGCAGATGCGGTTTCGAATAGGTCTCGGCGTATTCCGTCAGCAAGCGACGCATCGTCTCACCGTATTGATCCATCTCCAGCGAGAACATCGACCGGCCGGCGATGTCCAGCGCCAAGGCCTGCATGGTTGCCAGCAGATCGATCGGCTCGGCGGTCTGTTCGGTCAGCCGCGCCACCGCCTGTTCGGTTGCCGCGGCGACATGCCTGGCCAGCATCGGCATCACGCGGGGCGCGAGCGAAGGGGCGATGGTGCGGCGCTGAAGTTTCCAGTTGTCCCCTTCGCTCAGCAGCAGCCCCTCGCCGGTGATCGGGCGGAGTATGCGGATCGAAGCGGGGGATCGGCGATAGTTACCGGGATTACCCACCAGGACATGATGGATGGCTTCCGGCGCGTTCAAAAGAACATTGATCCGGCCAAGGAAATTCCGCACCGAGGTGTCTTGCCGGTAAGCCGATACCGGCCACATGGTCAGCGCATTGGTGCGGACGGCACGCAGGAAGGCGCGCAGCGACAACGGCGCCTCGGGCGCGGGCGGGACAGGGGGACGGAATGCCATGGCCGAGAATAGCCTGGTTCGCTCGATTATCGAAGGTAATGAGTCCGTGGGGCCGGGCCTTGTGTGGCCCCTGGCCGCCGGCATTGGGCGTTCAAACGGACGCATTTACCGCCGATGAACGCTAATGAGCGCGGATAAAAGCAGGCTATCGCGCTCACTCGGCGTCAGCATCCCGGTCGCGGTGTGCGCGAACGTTACTCCGCCGCCACCGCCTCCACTGCCGAACCGGCGAGCGTAAATCCCTCATACCCATTCGCAGCGACTTCATCGCATTTCAGACGATACGCCCCGACGCCGCCAATATACGGCATGAACACACGCGGCTTACCTTCAATATTGGCGCCCATGTACCACGACGCTGCCGAGGGGTACAGAGTCGTGTCGGCGACCTCATTCCCGTGCCGAACCCATTCGTCTTCGGCCGCCGAAGTCGGCTCGATGCAATCCACCCGCCGGTTTGTCAGGTGGCTCAGGCAGTCGCTGATCCAGTCAACATGCTGCTCGATCGACACGATCATGTTGCTCAGCACCGACGGGCTGCCAGGACCGGTGATCATGAACAGGTTGGGGAACCCCGCTGTCATCAGCCCGAGATAGGTAAGCGGTCCCGCCTCCCACTTATCCGCCAGTGTCTCACCGCCGCGGCCGACAATGCCCATCCGGGTCAGCGCCCCGGTCATCGCATCGAAGCCGGTAGCGAAAATGATGGCGTCGAATGCATAGTCCTTGCCCCCGACAAGCAATCCGTCCGGCGTAACTGCCTCGATCGCGGCGCCGCGCACATCGACCAGATCGACGTTCGGCCGGTTGTAGGTCAGGTAATAATCCGTATCGACGCAGATACGCTTGGTGCCGATCGGATGGCTTGTCGGAGCCAGCAGTTCCGCCTTCGCCGGATCGTTCACCATCGCCCGTATCTTGCCGCGAACGAACGCCGCCGCCGTGTCGTTGGATGCCTTGCTGAAGATCAGGTCGTTGAACGCCGCCATGAACGTCGTGCCGCCGCTCTCCCACCGCTCTTCATACACCGCCAGACGCTCGGTTTCCGCCGTCTCGATGGCGGATTGATCGTTCGGGTTGGCCAAAACGCCGTTGCGGGTCAACCGCGCTTCGGCCCGCATGGCCGGATACACGTCCTTCCAGGCCTTGGCATAGTCGGCGGACATCGGCCGGTTGCGAGACGGAATACTGAAGTTCGGAGTCCGCTGGAACACCGTGACATGCGCCGCCTGCGCCGCGATCACCGGGATCGACTGGATCGCGGATGATCCGGTTCCGACGACGCCGACGCGCAGTCCGGTAAAATCTACCCCCTCATGCGGCCATTGACCGGTGTGATAGGTGTTGCCCTTGAAACTGTCCAAACCGGGAAAATCCGGCATCCGGGCGGCCGACAGGCAGCCGGTCGCCATGATGCAAAACCGAGCGGAAACCGCGTCGCCGCGATCGGTCCGCACCGTCCAGCTTGTTGTCGCTTCATCGAACACCGCGCCGGTCACCCGCGTTTCGAACCGCATGTCGCGGCGCAGGTCCAGGCGGTCGGCGACGAAATTGGCATAACGGAGTATTTCCGGCTGTCCGGCGAACACCTCGGTCCAGTGCCACTCTTGCTGTAGTTCCTCGGAGAACGAGTAGGAATACTGCATGCTTTCGACGTCGCAGCGGGCGCCGGGATAGCGGTTCCAATACCAGGTTCCGCCGACGCCTTTAGCCGCATCGAACACCACGGCGGACAATCCGAGCCCGCGCAGGCGGTGCAGCATATACATGCCGCCGAAGCCTGCGCCGACGATCACGACATCGATGTCCGCCGGCATGGTCGCAGGATTGGTTTCGGCTGTCAGAGGCATGGGTCTTCCTTCAATCATGATTTTGCAGCGTCGAATACCATGAGCGGCGCGCTTGTCAACCGATCGGTAGCTTTTCACACCCATTGGTTTCAAACCGAACAGTGCTGGTGGTATTATAATACCACACACGAAAACCGCTTGACCGCCTAGCGTCACAACGCCATAACCCGCGCCTTCTGAACCATCGGACGCTTATAACAACCATGCTCAAAAGCACACCCTCCCTGAAGCCGTCGGAGGTGACAAAAGGCTGGATACTGATCGATGCCGAAGGCATCGTCCTCGGTCGTCTCGCCGTCGTCATCGCCAATCGCTTGCGCGGCAAACACAAGCCGCAGTTCACACCGCATGTCGATTGCGGCGACAACGTCATCGTGGTGAACGCCGACAAGATCCGGCTGACCGGAAACAAGGCGGAACAGTCGGTGTTCTACTACCACACCGGCTATCCCGGCGGCATCAAGGGTCGCACGATCCGCCAGCGCCTGGAATCCAAGCAT
Source organism: Rhodopila sp. (assembly GCA_043739265.1). Lineage (GTDB taxonomy): Bacteria > Pseudomonadota > Alphaproteobacteria > Acetobacterales > Acetobacteraceae > Rhodopila. The sequence goes on from JAYUEJ010000247.1 coordinate 16,692, forward strand.
CCGGAACGGGTGCTGGAAAAGGCCGTGGAGCGGATGATCACCCGCGGTCCGCTGCAGCGCAAGCAGATGAAGCACCTTCATCTGTATGCTGCCGCCACGCATCCGCATGAAGGCCAGAAACCGCAGACGTTGGACGTCGCGGCGATGAATCCGAAGAACAAGAGGGGCTGAGACTATGTCAGGCAATCAAACCGGCACCCTCGCCGACCTGAAAGAGGCGCTGACCGCGCGTCAGGTTTCCGCTGAAGCCGATGGCGAAGGTGCCGCCGCACCCGTTTCGCTGCTCGCCTCCACCCAACCGCATCGTGATCCGAAGCGCGACGAACTTGGTCGCTCCTACGCCACCGGGCGCCGCAAGGAATCCACGGCCCGCGTGTGGATCAAGCCCGGCAAGGGCGAGATCGTCGTCAACGGCAAGAAGGTCGTGCAGTATTTCGCGCGCCCCGTGCTTCGGATGCTGCTGACGCAGCCGTTCCTGGTGACCGATCGCTACAACCAGTTCGATGTGTTCTGCACCGTCGCCGGTGGCGGGCTGTCCGGTCAGGCCGGCGCGGTTCGTCATGGCATCAGCCGGGCACTGCAATATTATGAGCCGGAATTGCGCAGCATCCTGAAGGTGGCCGGGTTCCTGACCCGTGACTCCCGCGCGGTGGAACGCAAGAAATACGGCAAGGCGAAGGCCCGCCGGAGCTTCCAGTTCAGCAAGCGCTGATCTGCACTACGGACGAAGAAAAGGGGCGCTTTCGGGCGTCCCTTTTTTTTGACTCAACACCTGCTCTGAACTTGTTCATGCCGCCGCTCCGGACCACGATGAGCGACCCGATCAAACGACAGAACCAGAATGGTGACCCATTGCAACAACATAAGGATTAGTGTCATATTATAACATTAACGTGAGTGCGAGAACGTGACGGAGCCCCGTCGAGGGCAACTATTATTTCTGGGAATGGCAAGCAGATGCACGACATACGCCTTCAGGAAGCAGTAACCCCTCGACCGTTTATCCAACGTTCGAAGGAAGCGGAGCAGCTCGCCAAAATTCTGTCGGAGGCTCGAAACCGCCTCATCGATACAGGCACACGCAACAGGCTCATTCACACAAATCGTGATTCGAAGCGTCCAAGCACGCTCGCCATTCTGCACTCAGATTCGAACCTTTTGTTTATGCAACTCAGGGACGGGAAGTCCCTGCGCTTTCGTGCAGATGCGGCAGCGACCGCGCGCGAACGCACCGTGAAGGCCACTGATATAGATGAAGGACTGGACGAAGATATTGGCGGCCCGCCTCCACCCGCCAGCGCCGACGTTTTGCAAACGCGTGCTGGAGAAACCTCCTTGCAAAAGCGTCTTCTAAAGATAGCTCGCGATTCAAAGGCACTAGAAGACGAACAAGGCATCAATGTTCTTTATTTAGCCATTGGTTTTCTCCGCTGGTATGAGGACGACCAGTCAGATGTATTGCGTGAAGCACCCCTCATTCTGATGCCAGTCAGCTTGATTCGAGACATGCGTCGCTCCACTTTCGACCTCAAAGCTCGGGAAGATGAAATTGCGATCAATCAACCCTTAGCTGAGCGGCTACAAGGAGATTTTGGGATTGGTTTGCCGCCACTACCCGACGGTGAGGATTGGACCGCACAGGCTTATTTCGCCGCGGTGAGAGAAGCTATAGAGCCTAAAGTAACGTGGTCGGTTGACCCTACGGGAATCGAACTCGGCTTTTTCTCCTTTGCCAAACTTCTCATGTTTCATGACTTGGCCGCAAAATCCTGGCCGGAAGAAGGGATCCTACGGCATCCGATCCTGCGAGGTTTGCTACAGGAAGGGTTCCAGCGAGAATTGGATCCGTTTCCTGATGGCACACGCATCGACGAACGCTTTTCAGCGGCCGATTTGATACATGTGGTGGATGCCGACGGGTCACAAACGTTGGCGATAGAGACGGTAAGATCAGGTCGTAACCTCGTCATTCAGGGGCCAC
>JAYUEJ010000248.1:0-6216 GCA_043739265.1 Rhodopila sp.
GGTGGGGTGATGAAGACGCGCATGCAGCCGATCGGCAATGCCTGGAACAAGCTGCCCCGGCTGGTGCGCGACCTGTCGCACGAGATGGGGAAGACGATCGAACTGACCATGACCGGCGCGGAAACCGAGATCGACCGGCAGGTGCTGGAGCTGATCAAGGACCCGCTGACGCACATGATCCGCAACAGCGGCGATCATGGGTTGGAAACCCCGGCAGAACGGCGCGCGGCGGGCAAGCCGGAGACCGGCACCATCGTGCTGAATGCCTACCACGAGGGCGGCTATATCATTCTGGAGATATCCGACGACGGGCGCGGCCTGGCGGTGGACCGGATCAGGGCCAAGGCGCTGTCCAGCCTGCTGGCGACCGAAGCGGAACTCGCCGCGATGACCGACACCCAGATACAGCGGTTCATCTTCCGAGCGGGGCTGTCCACGGCGGCAACGGTCTCGGCGGTGTCCGGGCGGGGCGTCGGGATGGACGTGGTGAAGACCAATATCGAGAGGATCGGCGGCACCATCGACCTGAAGAGCACGGTCGGTGAGGGCACCACGTTTACCGTCAAGATCCCGGTGACGCTGGCCATCGTCTCGGCGCTGATCGTGGAAGCGGGGAAAGAGCGGTTCGCGATCCCGCAGCTCAGTGTCGTGGAATTGGTGCGGGCATCGCGCGGCACGGACAATCCCGCCGGCACGCACACACCCATTGGCAGCGTGATCGAGCGGATCAACGGTACGCCGGTGCTGCGGCTGCGGAACCGCCTGCTGCCGCTGGTCAGCCTGACCGAACTGTTGGCGCTGGGAAGCGAGGACCGGGGCGAAAACGCGGCGCATGTCGTGGTGGCTCAGGTCGGCCAGCAGATCATGGGAATCATCGTGGACCGGGTGTTCGACACCGAGGAGATCGTGGTCAAGCCGGTCGCCCCGATCCTGCGGCATGTCACGATGTTCAGCGGCAACACGATCCTGGGCGATGGTTCGGTGATCATGATCCTGGACCCGAACGGCATTGCCCGGGCCAGCAGCGTCGGTGCCGGGTCCGACAGCAAGCTGCCGCGCTACAGCGTGGCCGATACGCAGACCTCGGCCGACCAAACCGCCATGCTGCTGTTCCGCGCCGGGGGCAACCAGCGGATGGCGGTGCCGCTGGGTCTGGTTGCCCGGCTGGAAGATATCCCGCGGGCGAAGATCGAGATGTCGTGCGGCGTTCCGGTCACTCAGTATCGCGGCAGGCTGATGCCGCTGCTGGCGATCGACGGCTGCGTGGACCAGCAGCGTCCGACGCAGCCGTTGCTGGTGTTCGCCGACGGCGACCGGACCATGGGCCTGATGGTGGATGAGATCATCGACGTGGTCGAAGTCCATCTGGCGATCGAACTGGCCGGGGTGCGGCCCGGTCTGCTGGGAACGGCGGTAATCGGCGGCCAGGCGACCGACGTGCTGGATACCGCGTACTGGCTGATGCAGGGCCGGGAGGACTGGTTCCGCGGGGCGCCCAGGTTCGGGACGGCCGACGATCAGAGGCACGTCCTGCTGGTCGATGACAGTGCGTTTTTCCGCCAGCTTATGGTGCCGGCGCTAGGCGCGGCCGGGTTCCGTGTCACCGCGGTCGCCAGCGCGGCCGAGGCACTGCGGCTGCGCGATGCCGGCACGCGGTTCGATGCCATCGTGTCCGACATCGAGATGCCGGACATGGATGGGCTGGCATTCGCCCGCGCCGTCCGGGCCGGCGGGGCATGGGCGGAACTGCCGCTGCTCGCGATGACCGCGCATAGCGATTTGGAGCATGCGCGGATCGGGCGCGAGGCCGGGTTCAGCGACTATGTCGCGAAGTTCGAACGCGAGGCGCTGGTGGCCAGTTTGCATGCCAGCTTCGCCGAATTGGTTCATGCCTGATCGTTGAGAGGGATCCCCGTCATGGATACAGACACGATGGAGCGGCGGATCGCTTCCACCGGCGCACCCGGTAACGACAGCCAGGTTCTGGTCACGTTGACCGTTGCCGACCAGCTTTGCGGCATCCCGGTGCTGGCGGTGCGCGACATCCTGGGCGAGCGGGTGATTACGCGCATCCCGCTGGCGCCGCCGGAAATCGCCGGCAACCTGAACCTGCGCGGCCGCATCGTCACCGCGATCGACCTGCGACGGCGATTACGATTGCCACCGGCGGCATCCGGACAAGCCCGCATGTCGGTGGTCGCGGACCAGGGCGGCGAACTCTATGCGCTGCTGGTCGATCAGGTGTTCGAGGTGTTGACCCTGGACGCGTCGCTGTTCGAGCCTAATCCGCCGACGCTGGACAAGACCTGGGCGCAATTCAGCACCGGCATCTTCCGGCTGGACGGGCGGCTGCTGGTGGTGCTGGACGTAGCGCGGCTGCTGGATTTGTCGGGTGAGGAGTAAAGCGCATGTCACGCACTTGTCTGGTGGTTGACGACAGCCGTGTCGTTCGCAAAGTCGCGCGCCGCATCCTGGAATCGAATGGGTTCGCGGTCATCGAGGCGGCTGACGGGCAAATTGCCCTGGATGCCTGCCGAACGGCATTGCCCGACTGCATTTTGCTGGACTGGAATATGCCGGTGATGGACGGCCTCACCTTCCTGAAGGCGCTGCGAACGGAATTCGGCCCGGATAACCCGCCCGTGCTGTTCTGCACGACCGAAAACGATATCGGACATATCCAGGCGGCGATTTCTTGCGGCGCGCAGGAATACATCATGAAGCCGTTCGATGAGGACATTCTGACCGGCAAGTTTGCCCGGGTGGGGTTGCTTTGACCGCCCCCATTACGGTCTTCGCGCGCGGGCCGGTTGCTGTTCGCGCGGTTACGGCGGCTGGTTTGCAGGCGGGAGGCGGGCCGGCCAGGGTGATGATCTGCGATGATTCGGCGGTGATCCGCGGCGCTCTTGCCCGCATCCTGGAGAGCGACCCCGAGATTACGGTCGTGGCCAGGGTCGAGAACGGCAGGCTGGCGGTGGACCAGATTCGCGCCGCCCGGGTCGATGTGGTGGTGCTGGACATCGAGATGCCGGTGATGGACGGCATGACCGCCCTGCCCCAGTTGTTGCGGGCCGATCCGGGTGTGCGGGTGATCATGGCCTCAAGCCTGACCACGCGCGGCGCCGATATCGCTTTGCGTGCGCTGCGCCTGGGTGCCTCGGATTATGTGCCGAAGCCGTCCAGCATCGGCACGGTCGGCGACGATGGCTTCAAGCGGGAGCTGCTGGAGAAGGTCAAAGGGCTGGCGCGGATGCGCCGCCGCGCCGCATTGCCGGGCTTTGCGAAGGTGCCGATCACTTTACGTGCCGCGCCACCGGTTCCGGCTCGGCTGTTGGCCATCGGCAGTTCCACCGGGGGACCGCAGGCGCTGTTCGCCCTGGTTCAGGGCCTGGGGCGGTCGGTCGGCGTGCCGGTGGTGCTGACGCAGCACATGCCGGCGTCGTTTACCCCGATTTTGGCCGAACACCTCAGTCGCCCGGGGCTGATGCCATGCACCGAGGCACGCGATGGCGAAACGCTGGTCGCCGACCGGATCTACCTGGCCCCCGGGGACCGGCATCTGCTGGTGGAGGGCGGGCGCACCGGATTCCGGGCGCGGGTGACCACCGACCCTCCGGAGAATTTCTGCCGCCCGGCCGTCGATCCGATGCTGCGCAGTGCCGCCGTCGCCGCGGAGGGCCGGGTGCTGGTGGCGATGCTGACCGGCATGGGCCGAGACGGCCTGATCGGTACCAAGGCCGTCATCGAAGCCGGCGGCGCGGCGATCGGCCAGGATGAGGCCAGCAGCGTAGTGTGGGGGATGCCGGGCGCGATCGCCAAGGCCGGCCTGTGTCATGCGGTGCTGCCGCTGCCGCGGATCGCCCCCCAGCTTCTGGAAATGCTGAAAGGCGTCCGCTCATGACCGCACCCCTGTCCGCCATTGCGTTCGAGACCCTGGCGACCCTGCTGAAGTCTAAATCCGGCCTGACGATCGGCATGGACAAACTGTATTTGCTGGAAACCCGGCTTGGCGGCTTCGTCAAACGCGAAAAACTGGCGGATATGAATGCGTTGGCGGATCGTTTGCGGCGCCCGGGCAGCGATGCGCTGGCCCGCGACGTGGTGGAGGCGATGACCACGAACGAAAGCTTCTTCTTCCGTGACGACAAGCCATTCACGCATTTCCGGGATCATGCGCTGCCAAGGCTGGTTGCTGCCCGGCCGGCCGGCAGCACGCTGCGGGTCTGGTCGGCAGCGGCGTCCTCCGGGCAGGAAGCCTATTCGCTGGCGATGATCGTCGCGGAAGCCACCGCGATGCTGGGCGGGCGCTCGGTGGAGATCGTCGGGACCGACATCGCCCGCGAGCCGCTTGCCCGCGCCCGGGAGGGTGCCTATTCGCAGTTCGAGGTGCAGCGCGGCCTGCCGGTGCAGATGCTGATGCGCTATTTCCACAAGGAAAATGCCAATTGGCGGATCGCCGACTCGATCCGCGCCATGGCGCGGTTTCGCGAATTCAACCTGCTGTCCGATCTTCGCTCGCTGGGCCGGTTCGATGTCGTGTTCTGCCGCAATGTGCTGATCTATTTCGATCAGCCGACCAAGGCGCGCGTGCTGGATGCGATTGCCGGACTGATGCCGCCGGACGGGCTGCTGTATCTGGGGGGCGCCGAGACTGTGCTGGGGATTACGTCCTGCTTTGCGCCGTTGCCGAACGAACGCGGTGTTTATGGAGTAACGACTTCGACAGTGACAACTCCGGTGGAGCCGCTGCGGATGATGGCGGCGCGATAAGGCCTGTGCCCTGGCCATGGGCGGTGAGTTGCGCTTCGGTGGGATCGTGCCAGCCGCACGGTTGTTCGGTCTTTCTTCATTTTTATGCACGGAGAAAGCCTGAGGGCTGGCCACTCAGCGCCACGGAGGCAGAGATGCTTCCCCATCGGGAGCCTACGGCACATGTCAGCGGGTTGGATCTGGGACGAACTGGAACAGGCTGGCATTGCAACTCGGTGACATTCCGGTGCAATCGGGTGAACTCCCGGGGCAATGGGTGAACCAGGAAGGTGGAACGCCAAGACGCCAAGGACACCGCCAAGATACCGTGTTCACTGTCGAACACCGCGGCGTGGCCGGCTTCGATCGTCCCCCGGGCGGCCGCCGGATGTTCATTCAGCAGCCCTTCTTGCCGACTTGGTAACTTTGGCGATTCAACTTTGTTTATTTACCCGATTGCCCCGGGTGATTCTCCGTGGACGCTTGATTGCCTTCCCGCTGGCGGTAACGGTCGAACGTTCCGGTGTGCAAACTCCGGCACTGAGTCCTGAGATGCACAATTCTGACAGGGCGCGTCCGGGCCATGGCGGTCAGGCGACCGTCGGCGGCGGATGGCGCCCTGCGCGAACCTTGCTACCCCAGCTTCCGGAACTTCCGTAACGACCGCAGATTCGCCGGCATCGGATCCTTCGGGAACAACTGCGGCCACTGCGTCCAGGACACTTCACCAACATAGATGTCACCATGGCTGTCCACACACAGTCCATGCGGCGCCATGAATTGATCCGCACCCAGCCCCGCGCATAATCCGCCCAAACGAGCCAGCCGTTTGCCGGTATTATCGAGGATCGAGACCCGAGGCCCAAGGTTCGGCGCGTCGCGGTTCACACTCTGCACCGGCCCCAGTTCGCCAACATAACAAACCGGACATTTCCCACCCGGCATGAATATCCCGCACGGCCGGTGCAGGTTGTTCCACTGAGTCTCGTAACGACCTTTGCCGTCGAATACCTGGATGCGGTGATTCTCCCGGTCCGCGACATAGACCCAGCCATCCGCATCGCAGGTAATGTTGTGGGCGATGTTGAACTCCCCCGGATCGGTGCCGGAGCCGCCCCAGGACAGCAGCAACCGCCCATCCGGGGCATATTTGTGAATCCGGGCATTGCCATAGCCGTCGGAGACATAGACATCGCCGTTCGGCGCCATCGCGGTATGGGTGCAGCGATGAAACGGCTCCCCGCTCATGTACGGCGCCGGTTTGCCGGACACGCCAAGCGTCAGCAGGATTTTTCCCTCCGGCGTGCATTGCCGCACGGTATGGTCGCCGTCATCGGTCAGCCAGAGCGTGCCGTCGGGCGCCATGAACACGCCATGCGCGCGGGGGAAGACGCCCTCGCCCCACGAGCGCAGGAAAGTACCGTCGCGGTCGAACACGATCATCGGGTGCTCGCCGCGGTTGAAGAC
>JAYUEJ010000249.1:0-2050 GCA_043739265.1 Rhodopila sp.
ACCCAAACCGGTGGAGTGGTGGAAGCCCGGCGCATTGAAGGAAGCCGGCAAAACCCGGGTTGCGTCTCGCGTAACGACCACTTCAGGCACCGGCCGGAAGGTGCGGGCGATCGCGTGATCGACCGGAATGACAATCCGCGTCCGTGGTCAAGCCGCATCGCACCGCAATCGACCACCGGCTGGCAGCGCGGCTTGATCCAGGCTCATCAGCATGCGCCTGGTTTCTGCCCACGGCACCGCGCCGCCGTGGCGCCCGAGCAGAATCTCCCAGGATTGGTCTGGGACTTTAGGGCCGGGGGTGGCGGCCTCTATCCGGCGGGCGTGCGCGGCCAGGGCCGGGCTGATCCCGGCCTGCCGTCCGCCCTGTTCGCATGCCTCGCACATCAGCCGGTGTATTCCACGATGTGCATCCCCTTGCCCCACCGATCGATAACGTAGAGCAGTCCGCGATCATCGACGCCGACGTCGTTGGACTGCACCGCCCGTTCGCCGTCGGCGACCGCTGGAACGAAGCAGCCGATTTCCTTCGGCCGCAGCACGTCGGACACATCGACCGCGCGCAGACCGGCATTGAAATAGGTGATGAACACGATGTTCGCCCACGGCCCCTCGTCGGTAATGTTCTCAACGATATTATGCGCCCCGAAACGACCGCCGCGATTGAAGTATTTCTCCCGCTCCGGGAACCAGGTCGAAACCGGTGTCGGCCTGGTTTCCTCACGGATATCGACGATCCACATGAACTGACTATCCCAGTAGTTCTGCTTGCCGCGCGCCTCATCGGTGACGACCAGATACGGCCGATTGCCGATCGGCCATGCCGTATGGGTGCAGCCGACGAACGGCGGCGACCAGTTCACATGTCCGACCAGTTTCATGTCGGTCAGGTCGGCGCAATCGATCACCGCCATGCCGCCGCCCCAGAACGCCGCGAACATCCGGTCGCCGCGGATCATCGGCGGTCCATGCAGCGTGCAGGTGTTGGCGTTCGGAACAGGATCGTTGCCAAGTTCCCCGCCGTCCGACTTCTGCCAGGGCAGGCCCCAGATGCTGACGATTTCGGGCTTCAGGGGGTTCTTGATGTCCATCGTCCAGATCACCCGCTTGTCCCAACCCGGTGCGTCAGACGGCATGAACGCGAGATGGCGCGTGTTGTCCACACCGAAACGGTGCGGCCCGCTGCCGGGCATCGTGACGAAGCCGACCTGGCGCGGCGCGTGCGGTACGCTGATATCAAAGATGTAGAACCCACCTTGTGCATTCGCTCCGCGATCACCGGCAAGACGTTCTGAATTCACATACAGCAGGTTTTCATGCACGTAGCGCAGTTTGTGCATATGGATGCCAGGCGGAGCCTTGAATTCCCACACTTTGCGTGGTTTGCGCGGGTCGCGCACGTCATGCACGGTAAAGCCTTCCACACCGTCCACGCCGACGGAACCGACATAGGCGTGGCCGTTGCGAATCTCGACCAGGCTGCCACACCCAAAGGCGGCGGACGGATCGTGCCCGATCAGCCGGAAGTTTTTGGATTCTTCTTCGATCATGACGTGGCTCCGGCGGTTCGTTGCGGGCCGACTATCGCGCGAAAAGCGGATATCCGGCAATAATCGCCGCCCGCGTTGTTGGCGGCAATTCTCATTTCGACACGATTTTGTTGCCTGATCGTTATGATATGGCGTGTCCGGGCCATCCGTCCGCCCATCGTTTGTGCGTGGATGGCCGACACAAGGCCGGTCATGACGGATCGGGCTCCGGCCGTGACGGCCATCACGGATACGGCCAGATCAGGCCGACCGAAAAGAGAATTGCTGCGTTGTCTGTTGCTGCCTTGTCGCGGAGTGGGCGGCGTGCTGTTGTCCGGCCGGTTCGAATCGAGGAAGCAACACCATGATCGCGCGTCGCGGTTTGATCGGCTTGGGTATCGCCGCCGCGACAGGCTTGCCGGCCCGGGCGGATGCGTATCCCAGCAAGTCCGTGCGTTTGCTCGTCGCGTTTCCACCGGGTGGACCAAGCGACGTCCTGGCTCGGATTATCGGGCAGCGGCTGA
>JAYUEJ010000250.1:0-2048 GCA_043739265.1 Rhodopila sp.
GCGTCATCCACGGCATATCGCCGCGCATCGGACGATAGTCCTTGTCCAGCCGCCAGATGAGGGGCGCACAAACGTCATAACCGCCATCGGCGAACACAATGCGCAGGGATGGCAGCCGGTCCAGCACGCCACCCGCCATCATGCTGGTCAGGTGATTGATGAAGGTCATCGGCTGATAGGCGGAGAAGCCGAGATAATGACGCAAATATCCCCCGGTCGTCGGCGCCATCTCCACCCCGGTCTCGGCGTCGGCGTGGATGACGACGGGCAGGTTGTGATGCGCCGCCGCTTCCCAGATCGGCAGGAACACCCGGTTGCCGTAGAGCTGCATCGACTGCAGCGGCACGCCGATCTGCACGAAGTTCGGATTGCCGGCCCATTTCTCGATCTCCGCCACCGCCGCCCGCGGATCGGTCGGCGAAACCCGGATAGTGCCGCGAAAGCGCCCCTCTCGGTTGTAGGTATTGAGCCAGGTATCCGCCAGCCACGCATTGGTCGCCGTGCAGATGGCCGCGAGCAGGTCGATGTCGGGCAGCAACCCCAGGGTCAACGGCAACAGGATCGCCTGACTGATCCCGCATTCATCGAACAGATGTCGCGAAACCAGCGCGGGATCCGAACCCGGCGGGCCGCCATCACCGTAGGACTCCTGCAGGTAATCGCCGACCGGATTTGGATAGTAGTAACGCTCCCCGGCGGGCAGGCGCCGATGCTGCCACACCTTGGGCATGTAGCGTTGTAGCTCCCCGGGGCGCGGACGCGGATGCACCGCGGCATCGATCACCGGCATTCCCGGCGCGGCCTGGCCGTGTGCCGCCTCACGTAGGGTCGTCTGCGCCAGACCAGCGGGTGCCAGGCCCGGCAGATCGACGGAAACCTGTCCCACTTGCGGCTTGAAAGGAATTTCGCTCATGCGGCGGACTGCGCCTGACCGCTGGCCACGGCATTCAATTCAACCATCACGTTTCCGCCTTCCACCACAACCCGGACCCGGGGCAGCCTGTACGTGGGAGTCGTCAGGCTGACCCCCTCGGGCAACAGGAACTCCCAGGCATGCCACGGGCATCTTAGTATCCGCCCCTCATGGGCCACATGTCGCTCAAAATCACCCGTGGAAACAATGGCGCTGCCCAGCGTCCCTTCGCACACCGGCGCCCCGGCATGGGGGCAGTGGTTGCGGAAGGCCACGATCTTGCCGTCCAGATGATAGACCCCGACGCTTAAGCGATCTGCCACCTCGCGGACGAGGTGCCGCCCCTCCGGCAGGTCCTGCAAGCTGCAAATCACGTATCTGGGCATGACATCGCGCGACCTTGAGAGACGATGGGAGTCAAATTCAGACGAGTGTGAACCTGTACTCGCTAGTAGCTCCATCTCTCGACCGCCGTCAATCTTGGCCTTAAGCGATCGGATTTTGTCGAAAACCGTCGGGCCAATCGACAGAAAATCGGCAGCCCGGCGCGATTTTCGACCGGTTCAATTACGAACCGAGATGGCGCGGCAACCGGCCACAACCAGGCGCGCTTCATGCAAGACCGCGGCGCTGTGGCTTCACCGCACCGGAAACGTCGCGGTCATGCCGCCGTCGATCGTCAGCACTGCGCCCGTAATGAAATCCGCCTGGTCGGAACAGAGAAAGGCGATGCTGCCGGCAATGTCGTCCGGTTCGCCCATCCGTCCCGTGGGTGCCGTGCCGTAAAATCGGAACCCGCTATCATCCGCGCTGTCGGTAAGGCCACCCATCACCATAGGCGTGCGGATCGTTCCGGGCGCAACGGCGTTCACGTTGATGCCGGAGGACGCCAACTCGGCGGCGAAAACCCGTGTGATCTGCACCAGTGCCAACTTGGAGGTCGCATAGGCACCAAGCCCGACCTTGGGATGTTCGGCCGCCGCCGACGCGACAATAACGATCTTGCGGCGCCGCGTGCTAACGGCATCGGAGCCAGCCTGCATGACCCGAATCGCTTCCTGACAGGTCAGCAGGACGCCCTTCAGGTTGACGTCCATCACTTCGTCCCACTCCGCCATTTCAAGTGTGGCGAGGG
>JAYUEJ010000251.1:0-6192 GCA_043739265.1 Rhodopila sp.
CGGCAACGATCGCCGCCGTGGAAGCCGGCGACGCCATTGCCGGGGTCTGCGCGATCCCGGTACCGAAGCCGCCGGGTTAAAACCGTGTCCCGTTCGGTCCTGGCATCGACGGACCCGTGCGTGGATGCCAGACTCCCGCCTCCCGACGACGCCAGGAGGAAACCCGACCGCATGGCCACACGCAAGCCGGTCTCTTGACCAACAAGTCAACCGCCAGCCTGCTCCGTTCGATGCCGGTCTGGCCCCTGGCGGCCACGCTGGCGGTGCAGACACTGGCCACCATGGCGCTGCTATCGCTGCCCGCCGTCGCGCCCGAGGTCGCCAGGGACCTGCACGTCAGCGGCACCCTGGTCGGCGGTTTCGTCGCCACCGCCTACGGGGTCGGAATCCTGTCGGCGTTGGTTTCACCAGGCCTGGTGCGCAAGTTTGGCGGCGTGCGGGCGACCCAGGCGGTGCTGCTGGCCGCCGGGGGCATGCTGGCGTTCGCCGCGATCGGCAGCGGCGTTTCCGGCCTCGTGCTGGCCGCCGTCGTACTCGGTCTTGGCTATGGCGCCGCCGCGCCGGCCAGCACGCACCTGCTGGTGCCGCAAACCCCGCAACCGGTCTTCAACCTGGTGATGTCGTTGCGGCAGATCGGCGTGCCGCTCGGCGGTGTCCTCGCCGCCCTGATCCTGCCGCCGCTGGCGCTGGCGATCGGCTGGCGAGCCGCCCTGTTGACCGAACTCGGCCCCATCCTGGTGCTGATCGTGCTGATGGAAATCCCGCGCAAACGCTGGGACATCGACCGCGAACCGACCCGCCGCGTGTTTGGCCGCACGCTGTGGCAGCCGTTCGTTCTGTTGCGCGATTCCCGATTCCGCCGGCTGTCGATCGCCGGCTTTGTCTATGCCGGACTGGCCCTGTGCCTGGTGGCCTTCATGACGGTGCAGCTTACGACGGTCGTGGGCCTGAACCTGGTGCAGGCGGGGCAGATTCTCGCCGCCTACCAGATCGCTGGTTCGGTCAGCCGGCCAATCTGGGGGTGGATCGCGGATCGCCTGCTGACCCCGGCCCAAACCCTGGCGGTGCATGGGGTCGGCCTGGCGGCGACCACGCTGGTCACCGGACTTTACGCCCCTGGCTGGCCGGTCTGGGCGATCATGGCGAACGCCGTGGTCGCCGGATGCACCGCCGGCGGCTACACCGGTGTCGCCTACGCGGAATACGCCATGCTGGGTGGCACCAGGCGAACCGAGGCAGCCGGCCTGGGCACAGCGATTTTTTTCGCCGGAGGGATGGCGGTGCCACCGATTTTCGGCGCGGCGGTGTCCGCCTGGGGCGGGTATCGCGGCAGTTACATGATCGGGGCCGCCTGCGCCCTGGCCAGCGCGCTGCTGTTGGTGCTGCCGAGGTCGCGAGGCCGGTGAAACGCCGTGGCCGATCGAGCCGCGATCGTGCAGGGGAATCGGGTGAACCAGGCAATTGTCGCAGGACGCACCGTTCTGGGCGTGACGATCGGCGGAGGGCGTCGCGCTGAACGGGCAGGTTTCGGTTGTTGTCCGCAATGAATCTATTAGCGAGCCACCTGGTCTATATCAGCCGTTATCAATGACGTGCTGCATGATCGCCGCCCGGGCGGGGTGACAAGCGTGGTGTCCCGGTGAGGGGAAGCGGGCAAATCGCGCGTTCGTTCATTCGGTTTTCAGTTTTAACACGGAGGCAGCCGGAGGACCACGGAGCGACGCTGGGCTGGCTTCTCGGGGCCGGACGGCCCGCGATTTTGGATTGGCGATCACGGTGGATTGGCGCAGCGGTGGATTGAAACAGCGGTCCGGGGTTGTTGGAAGCATTTTATGGCGCCGCTTGTGGCGGCACTGCGTTGGAGGCGGTGATTTCTCAGTGGTCCTTCGCGGCCCTCGCGCTGTCTCCGTGCATAAAAAACCTGCCCTGACACCCACTCCACAGAACAACGGCAAGACACCGGACAGCAATACGACGGCTGTGCCGATTGCCTAAAACCAATTGCGTGTGACTGGACGAATCCTTGTTGCTTACAAGTATCTGAAAGGAATTTTCACGATGACCGGGATCTTACCCTAAGCCGGCACCGACGCCATGACGCGGTAGGTTCGGGCCAACTGGCGCGGCACCGGACGGATCAGGTGGCTCGGACACGTTTCGCCCCGACGTTCAAAGGAAGACGCGCGGTTTCCGGTCATCGTGAAAATGCTGTAGAACGCATTGGGGTGAACCAGGATGTTGGAACGCCAAGATACCGCGTTCACCGTCGAACACCGCGGCGTGGCAGGCTTCAGCCGGACCCTTGAGCGACCCGATGCTCATTTATCAGACCTGCCTGGTGAACTGGCGACCTTGGCCTTCCAATTTCCTGGTTCACTCGATTGCCCCGGAAGTTCATCCGAATGCCCTGCGCGATCGTGTCATGTCAATTGATCCGCCACCTCGCACAGCGTATGGTGCCCCGGACACGTCCTCAAGGCCGCCGCAATGGCTACACTGTCGCCGCCCATCGCATCTGAAGTGCTGAGCATCCTGCGCGCCCACCAACCGGCGCTGCGGCGGGCCGGCATCACGCGCCTGTCCCTCTTCGGCTCCGTCGCCCGGAATGAAGCCGGCCCCGAGAGCGACATCGATTTGGTCGCTGCGTTCGATCCCGCGGCCAAAATGGACCTGATCCGGCTGGTCGGCCTGGAACGCGAACTCGGCGAGATGCTCGGCAGACCGGTGCAAATCCTGCCCGAACCGATCCGCAAGGAGCGTCTTCGCGCCAATGTTGAACGGGACGGTATTCGTGCGTTCTAAGCGGTATCGCGAGCTCGACTGCCTGCAGGATATCATCGACAATATTGCTCGAATCGCCAGGTATGCCGAAGGTCTGGATCAGAACGGGTTGCAGAAAGACGAGCTGCGACACGATGCGATCGAGCGGTGTCTGGAACGTGTTTGCGAAGCGGTATTTCGCCTTGGCGAGCGAGCGGCGATCCTGCTTCCGGAGCAGCCCTGGGTAGATATCCGCGGAATGGGTAACCGGCTGCGTCATGGCTACGACCAAATTGACCTGAACATCGTTTGGAACGTCATTTCTGAACGCCTGCCGAGCCTGAAGGCCGATGCCGTGGCAGCTCTGGATGGCCTGACAGATAATCCTTGAGACGCCACGCACATCGAATTTTACTTCGTGTTGGAATTACTTTTCGATACTAACCCGCGTCCTCCACCAACACCACATGCAGCCGCCGCGGCCCATGTGCCCCCAACTCCAGCGTTTGCTCGATATCCGCGGAACGGGACGGCCCAGTAACGAACATCACGTTCCGGGGCATCGCCCCCACCTCCGCCCGCAACCGGTCCCACCCCTCCTCATACGCCCCAACGATCGCGCTGGCCCGCAACACCACAACCTCGGTATCCACCAGCAAATTCAACGTCACCGGCCGATCCGGCGCACTCGGCAACATCAAAGTCCCAGTCTCGGCGATGCCCGCGAAGCCATGCTGCACACTGACCGCATCCGTCCCCTCTGCCCGTCCCTCCCGCACGTCCAACAACGGCCGAGCGGACCACGGGATCGCCTGTAGCGCGGGGTGCGGCGCCATGATCACCGATCCCGGCAGATTCTGCGCCGCGAGATAATCCGCCACCGCCCCGGGCACCGCGTCGATGTCCGGGACGCGCACAACCGACCCAAACTCCTTTTCCACATTCCGCACGAACAAATCGACCTGTTCGGCATGTGGCAACCGGGACCGCGCCGGAATCAAATGCCGAGGATGCTGCGCCAGCCGCCCCCGCAACATTACAGCCTGATCAGCCGGCAACGGCCCACGCTTCAGGCCACGGCGGATAGCAGTCAAAATAGAATGCTTGCTCATCAGACCTGCCCCGAGCGTTGAGCCTTGGCATACCGAGCAAAGAACGTATCGCCCTCGGGTGCCGGCAGATCGCGCCCACCCGTCCAACCGCCCGCCATCGGCAGCCGCGTAAACCGCCCCTTCTTGCGCCCAAACAGTCCCAGCCCAACGGCCGCCATGCGGGTCGCCAACCGGTACAGCGCCGGCCGCCGCGCGAAGAACCCCCAAAACGCCAGGCCGCCCCGCACCGTCGCCGGGGTCAGATGCCGCTCAAACTCTCGCTCCCGCCAGTGCCGCATCAGTTTCGGCAACGGGATGCGAACCGGGCACACACTCTCGCACTTGCCGCAGAAAGTGGATGCATTCGGCAGATGCGCCGCCTTCTCCACGCCGATCAAACTGGGGGTCAGCACCGCGCCCATTGGCCCCGGATAGACCCACCCATAGGCATGGCCGCCCACCGCCCCATACACCGGGCAATGGTTCATGCAGGCAGCGCAACGAATACACCGCAGCATTTCCTGAAAATCCGTCCCGAACATCGCCGACCGCCCATTGTCGATCAGCACCACATGATACTCTTCCGGTCCATCCAGATCGCCCGGCCGCCGCACCCCGGTAGAGAACGTCGTATAAACCGAAAAATCCTGCCCGGTGGCAGACCGAGCCAGCACGCGCAGCAAGGATGTGGCATCCTCCAGCGTCGGCACGCATTTTTCGATACTGGCAAGTACTATATGCACCTTCGGCAGCGTCTGCGTCAGATCGCCATTACCCTCATTCGTGACGATAACGGAACTTCCCGTTTCGGCGACCAGGAAATTGGCCCCGGTGATTCCAACATCCGCCGCGAGGAACTTCGACCGCAGTTTATTACGTGCCTCAATCAAAACATCGCGCCGTTCATTGAACTGCCGGTCAACCGGCAGATCGGTATGGGCCTTGCGGAAAGTCTCCTCCCAATCCTCCATGTTCAAATGAAACGCCGGCGCAATAATGTGACTCGGCAATTCATGCCGAAGTTGAATAATGTATTCGCCAAGATCGGTTTCGACCGGCGTGATGCCATGCTTTTCCAGATGGTCGTTGATCGCGATCTCCTCGCCGATCATCGACTTGCCCTTGGTCACGGTCCGCGCACCGACCGCCTGGCAAATCGCCAGCACGGCGTCGCGCGCTTCATCGGCGTCGGCACACCAATGCACCTTGCCGCCGGTTTCCAGCACCTTCGCCTCATAGGCTTCCAGATAGAAATCCAGGTTCGCCAGCGCGTGGTTCTTGATGTCGCGCGCCGTATCCCGCAGTTTGTCGAACTCCGGCAGCCCGGCCACCGCCGCCGCGCGGCGCGCAACGAAGCTGGGACCGCTACGGGCCAACGCTTTCTGCAAGCCGGCGTCCGCCAGCGCCGTGTGGGCGTTTTCCTTGAAAGCGGGGGAGGTAGCGATGTGCATGGCGGTTCCCGAGACGTCCTGACACCGATAATAGCCTGTGCGGGCCGATAATCCCAGAGGGGCCCGCGCGTTAAGCAGGGCGGGCATCCACGGTGACTGCAGGAATTTCAAAGGCACGATCCGTCACACCGACCCCGCGGTGACAGTGCCCTGAACCGACGACCGATCAAATGCAATGGCCCCGGCGTTAACCGATCGGCAACGTCTGGCGCGTTAAACTCTGCGTGCAATCGTCGGAGGCCTGGAATTCATGTTGCAAACAGGATTGTCATGTATCATATTGGTACGTAGAAGGACGGGAGCCCCAGGTCGTGGCTGACCTGATCCCGTTCCGGCGTCCGGTTCGGTGGGACAATCTGCGCTGCGATGAAGCCGAACGCATCATCCGCGAAAGGGTCCGGAATACGGATAACGTGATTATCAGCCGGCATGCGCTCAAACGCAGCGTACCGCGCTTTGGAGGGATCGACTTCATCACCGCGGACCTGTTCGCGATCCTGGAGACCGGCTCGATTCCTTACAGGCCGATCCGGGAGGATGAAACCGCCTGGAAGGTGATCGTGATCAAACGCATGCCGGGCACCAGGGATGCCGGTGTCGTAACGCTGATCGCTACCGATGACGACACGCTGTTCGTGAAAACCGTGGAATGGATGGACTGGACCCAATGACCGACGAATATCACTACACAGATTGCGGCCTGGACTATGTGTATTTGCAGAACGGCTACACGGTTCACACCACGCGACATGGCGACGGCGTGTCCATCAAGGATGCGCGCGCCCTTCACGAACGTATCGCACTGGATATCCTGGACCGGCACAGCCCCCTGCAAGGCCAGGATGTGCGCTTCCTCCGCGGCATGCTGCATTTGTCGCAGGAAGGCCTCG
>JAYUEJ010000252.1:0-2043 GCA_043739265.1 Rhodopila sp.
CGTCCGGCACGCGCCACATGTCATGAGCATGCGCCCGGGGCACACCGTGATTGTGCAGCGTGGCGCGATCGACCAGCCAGTCCGGCTGCGGATAACTCCCCACGACGGTGGTCGGCAGCAGATGGGTGGGATACGGCATGGCATGGGCCCTCCGCCCGCAGGATTGCACCAAGGGGCGCGGCCCCGCAAACTGTCTGCCGAACCGCCCAAGGAGACATGTCGCATGTGGCCCATTCGATCCGCGCTATTCGTGCCCGCCCATCGCCGCGATTGGGTGGCGAAGGCGATCCGCGTGTCCCCCGGTGCCGTGGTGCTGGATATCGAGGATTCGGTTCCGCCCCAGTTCAAGCCGCAGGCGATGGGGCATCTGAAAAGCGAAATCCATGAACTGCGCGACGCCGGCGTCGGTGCCTTCGTTCGCATCCAGCCGCTGCACGATGGCACCTGCTTCGAAATTGAAGCCGCGGTCACCGGCGGCCTGACCGGCATCGTGCTGCCGAAGGTCGCAACGCCCGACGAAATTCGCAGGCTTCACGATCTGCTCAGCTATGCGGAGGGCCGAGCGGACGTCGAGCATGGCAGCGTTGGGATCCTGCCGCTGCCGGAGACGGCGCAGGGAATGTACGACGCATACAACCTGGTAAAGGCCAGCAATCGGGTGCGCGGTATTCACGGCGCTGTGAGCGGCCCGGTTTCCGGCGATTTCGCGCGCGCATTTGGCTTTCGCGCGACGACGGGGGGTGAGGAACAACTGTACCTGGCGTCGAAAATGGTGCTGGACAGCCGGGCAGGCGGCGCGATGTACCCGATCGCGGGTATTTTCGGCACCGCGCAGGACGATCTGGCGGCGGTGGAGCGCCTGATCCGCCGGGCGCGCGATATTGGGTATTCCGGAGTCGCGGTCATGCATCCGTCGCATGTCGGCATCGCGAACGCGGTGTATCGCCCGACGGCCGAGGAAGTCGCCTATTTCACGGGTTTGCTGGCGGTGTTCACGGCGGCGGAGAAGGCGGGTCTGGGTGCCGTCAGCTACCAGGGTGCCATGGTGGATTACGCGATGCTGCCGCTGGCGAAAGAGGTTCTCGCGGACGCAGCCCGGAACCGGTAACCTGAATCGCGACCTGAAGCCGGAGACACCATGCCAAGCACTGACGCAACCCAAGTTGAGATCCGGCTTGCGGATTATACGCCGCCTGCCTTCTTGATCGATACGGTCGATCTGCGTTTCGACCTTGATGAGACCGCGACCACGGTTGTCTCGGTGCTGGCGCTGCGCCGCAATCCTGCCGCACCAGCCGGCCTGCCGTTGCATCTGGACGGGGAGGCGCTGACCTTGGTTCGCCTGACCCGTGACGGTGCGACGCTGGTGCCGGGCGAGTATCAAGTGATCACGGGTGGCCTGACGATTCCGGATATGCCCGATTGCTGCGTGCTTGAGATCCAAACGCTTATCTCGCCCAAGGAAAATACCGAACTCAGTGGGCTGTACGTCTCCGGCGGCAATTACTTTACCCAGTGCGAGGCGCAAGGATTTCGCCGCATCACCTACTTCCCGGATCGGCCGGATGTGATGTCGCGTTACACCACGACCATTATCGGCGCCTGCAAGGTGATGCTGTCGAACGGCAATCCGGGGCCGGTGACGTCTCTGCCTGACGGCCGCCGGTCGGTGACCTGGACCGATCCGCATCCGAAACCGTGTTACCTGTTCGCGCTGGTGGCGGGTGATCTTGTGTCGGTCAAGGATAGTTTCGTTACGCGCTCTGGCCGGCAGGTCGAACTGGGTATTTATGTGCGCGGCGGGGACGAGGATCGTTGCGCCCATGCGATGCGGTCGCTGAAGACGTCGATGACCTGGGATGAAGAGGTGTTCGGGCTGGAATACGATCTGGACGTGTTCAATATCGCCGCCGTGTCGGACTTCAACATGGGGGCGATGGAGAACAAGGGGCTGAACGTTTTCAATACGAAATACGTCCTGGCCCGCCCGGAAACCGCGACCGACAGCGATTATCAAGGCATCGAATCGGTCATCGCGCATGA
>JAYUEJ010000253.1:0-2042 GCA_043739265.1 Rhodopila sp.
AGAGATACAGACGGCATTTTCCGGGAATGACTACAGATACGATACTGCACAAGATTATAACCAATTGAATTTGTTCGGCTTTTAACCGGACGCTAGTGAAGAAAATATGGATAAAAATCTCGTTTCGTCGAACCATACGGACCGGCGTAAATGTTAACACATCAACCGATGTGATCCCCGGGGCTTAATCCCGGCATCCAGGGTGTCAGTATTCCGGCAGGTTGGCATCAAATACGTTTGAACAAAGTAACAGGCCAAATAAATAATGACAACCAAAGCACTTCGCGCGAAGCGCTATCTTACCGCTCCGTGCGCCTCCGTGGTTCTCCGTGTTCTCCGTGGTTAAAACCTGCCGACCTGCCGACGATCAAACCCCCCAATCCCAGCACGGCTTGCATAACGCCGGGAACGCGTACGCTTACGGCGGCCGAACCCTGAAATGCGGCGCCCGACCGTTACGTCGCCGCGGATACAAAGAAGCGGTTCGTGGCCCCTGGCAAGAACCCCGAACCTTCGTACAGCCGGATGGCGGGCAGGTTGCCGGCGACCACCTGCAGACCGATCAAATCAGCCTCTTGCAGTGCCGCCCACGACAGGACCGCGGCCAGGACCGCCTGCGCACCACCCTGACGGCGCGCGTCCGGCCGTGTCGTTACGCATTCGATCACCGCGCAGCCGAACCCGATGACGCACAGAGCGGTCGAAATGATCGCCCCGTCGCGGCGGCAGCCAAAGAACGCGCGCGGCCCGGGGATCGCGGTCAGGATCCGCTGGTTGATCGCCCTGCGGTTTTCGGTGATGGCGTCCAAATACACGTCGCGCCATTCCTGCCAGGCATGATCGCGGCATTCCACGCTCGGCGGCGCGGCCGCGGGCTTCAAACCCTTGAACAACGTGATCGTTACACCGCCGTCCTGATAGCCGCGTGTGCGCAAGCAGTCCGCCAGGCCGGCCGGAGCGGTGTCGTCGAAGGTCTGAAATCGAGCCGGCATGTCCCGGGCGCGATAACGTGCCTCTACAGTATCGATTGCGGCGTCCATATCGGGGCCGGTGAAATCGATCGTCGAAACGGAATTGGCGCGCTGCGATCCGCCTCCGGATGCCCGCCAGAGCCAGCCGTCGATCGTCTCGGCGCGCAGTGCCGGCCACGCCAGCACATGCGCACGCTCCATCCGCACCCGGTCCTGTCGGCTGATCTGCATGGGCAACGCTCCGAAACTTGCCAGCCGAACCCGGCTGGATCATTATCCACGCTAATCGTCCAGGAGAAAGTCCAATGCCAGCATTCGATCTGATCATCCGCGGCGGCACCGTCGTCGATGGCACCGGCAATGAGCCCTATGCGGCCGACGTCGGCATCGTCGGCAACAAGATCGCCGCGATCGGCGTGATCGACGGCAGCGGCACCGAAGAGATCGATGCCACGGGCAAGCTGGTAACCCCCGGATTTGTTGATATCCATACGCATTATGACGCGCAGGCATCGTGGGACAGCCACATGGCGCCGTCGTCCTGGCATGGCGTCACCACCGCCGTCATGGGCAATTGCGGCGTCGGTTTCGCCCCCTGCAAGCCGGCAGACCGCGAGCGCCTGATCGAACTGATGGAAGGTGTCGAGGACATTCCCGGCGCGGTCATGCACGAAGGCATGAAGTGGGAATGGGAGTCGTTCAGCGAATATCTCGACTTCCTGGACCGCAAACCGCGCGACATCGACATCTGCGCCCTGCTGCCGCACGCCGCCGTACGGGTATTCGTGATGGGCGACCGCGCGATCGCTTTGGAGAACGCCAACCAGGGCGACATCGCCCAGATGCGGCAGATCGCGTGCGACGCGATGAAGGCGGGGGCGTTCGGTTTTTCCACCTCCCGCAGCCTGTCGCACAAGACGTTGCGCGGCGATCCGACACCGACCTTGCGCGCCCAGGAAGAAGAATTGCGCGGCATCGCGATGGGGATGAAAGATGCCGGGTCCGGCATGATGGAAATGGTTTCGGAATGGCAGCCGGATCATAACGCCGAATTCGAAATGTTGCGGCGCA
>JAYUEJ010000254.1:0-6180 GCA_043739265.1 Rhodopila sp.
CGCCGCGAGCCGGAACACGCCGGCCTTGGCCAGGGCTTCGAGGACTCGGCCGGTTCGGGCATCCGGTCCCCGGAGGCCGGAGCGGATCAAGGCGGAAACCAGCGTGCGGCGTTCTTTATACCCGGTTTTTTCGGTGCGGTGGCGGGCGATTTTATCGGCCAGTTCCGGGCTGTCGGGGCCGGCATATTTTTCGGGGCGGCTGCCTTCGGTCATGGCCGAGCGAAAATACCAGTACTGGCGGCCTCGGATAGTGCGCTTGATGAAGCTGCCGGCCGGATCGAAGTCTTCCGCCATTTGCCCGAGCTGGGCCCGTTCCGCCAGTTCGGCGTACATTGTCTGGATCGGCAGGGGGAGTGGGTGGGACATGGGGGGAGTGTAGCGGTGTTACCACCAAATTGCAATTTGGGGGTAATGGCATCATTTTGTATCGGGCTGCTCGGCGTAACTGGACTTACTGGTCGTCAGCCCGAGACGTTGGGACCGAGTTACCATGTATCCCGATAATCATTTTTGAGGATGCTTCCAAGATCGCGAATCCGAACCACTGGGGATAGGAAGCTTCGACGACTCTGAACTCAGGGATCAAAGGAAATTCGACACCATAATGCGCAGCAGCATTTCTCGATTGTAACTCCAAATCTTTGAGATTTGACTCCAAATAGGCGAGGTTACGAATCGTTCCCTTCGCACGCATTGCGGCTTGCAAGGTTGTTCTCGCTGTAGACATGACAGTACTAGAGATGTAAACTCCATTGCCGATGACGATCGGAGAAGGCATACCAACATTCCGTAACGGAATGCAATTTGTGTCATCTTTATCTTGCCACGGCATGATACCTTGAACAGATAGAAAAAGTTCGGAATCTGGCCATGATTCGACGGCCGTCTCGACCAGCCTCTTCACTGCCCATTCTCCATGATGGATGAGATCAAGGGCAAATGCTTGGCCCGCCCTAAAAATGACAGCCAGCAAATTATCCGATTGCAGGGAGTTCCGTTCTCGATTAACGAAGCCAGTCCTGCCAACACCATCGCCTAAATGCAAATGGTGTATGCCCCAATCGTTGAGCATGAGATCGAAGTCTCGCTTACTTTTTTTTCCGCCAGGTTCCCAACCGAAACGAACGCCGCTGCTAAGGTGTGAGTCTATCAGGTCACCGCGTTCAATTTTCGAAAGGAGTTTTTCGACCGCCTGTATATTTTCCGAGTAAAGTGATGACGCTTGTAGCAGTCTGGATCGATATATCACCCGAGGATGTGGATGAACATATCGCTCTTTCCAATTAAAGTAAGTTATGAGAAGATTGCTGGTAGGCTTAATTTCCAACTCCGACCGACCTTTCGCGGACTTTCCACTCAGCGGCAAGCTGCGCAGAATGACATCACGAAGGTCGCGCTCGAAATCAGGAATAGGCATCTCCTTCTGACACTTATGCCGTCAAGATGGTATCTTTCTAGACCGAACCAAACACACGTTCAAAAATCCGGTCCACCGAACGCAGATGCAACGCCGGGTCCATCGCCGCGTCCAAATCCTCCGCCCGAACCAGTCGCGCCACATCCAGATCAGCATCCAAATTCACCCGGAACGACCGCCCCTCCGGCGTGCCCAACCGAGTCCAGGTCTCCATCGCGCAGCCTTGCACGATCCGGTACGCGTCCTCCCGCGATATCCCCGCCCTGGTCAGCGTCAGCAGCACCTCGCCCGAGTGAACCACCCCCCCCAAACTCTCCAGATTGGCCAGCATCCGCTCCGGATAGATCAACAACCGATCCATCATCCCCGCCAACCGCATCAGCGCGAAATCCAGCGTCACCGTCGCATCCGGCCCGATCGCCCGTTCGACCGACGAATGGCTGATGTCCCGCTCATGCCACAGCGTCACGTTCTCCAACGCCGGCACGACGCACGCGCGCACAATCCGAGCCAGGCCGCACAGGTTCTCACTCAGCACCGGGTTCCGCTTGTGCGGCATCGCGGACGAGCCCTTCTGCCCGGGATGGAAGAACTCCTCCGCCTCCCGCACTTCGCTGCGTTGCAGGTGGCGCACTTCGGTGGCCAGCCGTTCGATCCCGCTGGCGATGACCCCCAGTGTGCAGAAGAACGCCGCGTGCCGGTCGCGCGGGATGACCTGAGTGGACACCGGTTCGGCGCGCAGTCCCAGCTTTTCCGCCACGTATTCTTCGACAGAAGGATCCAAATGCGCGAACGTGCCGACCGCGCCGCTGATGGCGCAAACCGCCACTTCGGCCCGCGCCGCGACCAGGCGGGCGCGGTTGCGGGCGAATTCCTCGTAATGCCCGGCCAGTTTCAGCCCGAACGTGGTGGGTTCGGCGTGGATGCCGTGGCTGCGGCCGATGGTCACCGTATATTTGTGTTCGATCGCTCGGGCCTTCAGCGCCGCCATCACCGCGTCGATGTCGCCCAGAAGCAGGTCCGCCGCCTGGGTCAACTGCACCGACAACGTCGTGTCCAGCACGTCGGAACTGGTCATCCCCTGATGCACGAAGCGCGAGTCAGGTCCGACCGCCTCGGCCAGCCAGGTCAGGAACGCGATCACGTCGTGGCGGGTTGTCCGCTCGATCTCATCGATGCGCTCCACATCCGCCGCGTTCATGGCCGCTAGCTTTGGCGCGCCTTTTTCGCGGATGGTGCGGGCGGCCGATTCGGGAATGGCACCGATGCGCGCCATGCCCTCGGCGGCCAACGCCTCCACCTCGAACCAGATGCGGTAACGGTTTTCAGGGGCCCAGATGGCGGCCATTTCCGGCCGGGAGTAACGCGGGATCATCGCTGGCTTGTCCGATACGAGGGAAGAGGCCAGCTATACCGAGGAATTAGGGAAGGCAAGCATGGATTGGACGCAGGACCTGCTGGTGTTGGCCCAGGTGATGATGATCGACGTGGCCCTGGCCGGCGACAACGCGGTCGTCGTGGGTCTGGCCGTGGCCGGGCTGCCGGCGCACCAAAAGCGTCCGGCGATCCTGCTGGGGATTGGCGGGGCGACCGTGATCCGCATCGCCATGGGCGCGGTGGCGCTAAAGCTGCTGGCGATCATCGGGTTGCTGCTGGCGGGCGGAATCCTGCTGCTATGGGTATGCTGGAAAATGTTCCGCGAATTGCGCCGGTCCCACCATGACGCCGGCGCCGGCCCAGCAACCAAGACCTTGCGTCAGGCGATGACCCAGATCGTCCTGGCCGATGTCTCGATGAGTTTAGATAACGTCCTTGCCGTCGCCGGAGCGGCGCAGGACCGGCTTTGGGTGCTGGTCACCGGGCTGATACTGTCCGTCGGCCTGATGGGCCTCGCCGCCGGCCTGATCGCTCGCTTGTTGGAACGCCACCGCTGGATCGCCTGGATCGGGCTGCTGATCGTGCTGTATGTGGCGGCGACAATGATCTGGCACGGCGGGCACGAGGTCGCCGGGGCGATCTGATACATGCCAATGCGTTCCAAATAAAATCATATAACCATCTGATAATGCTCGGGTAAACGCGGTCATTGTGTTACAAGAGACTTGGCTGGCCTGCTTTAGGGTCGCAAGACCGCCAGCTTCCGTCAGGGCGAAACGCAGGATGGGCTGCCGCTGCGGGGTTTCCGGTTATCCCGACACACAAAAACCGGACCTTCCCCGTGTCAAAAGCCGGCGATTCAGCATCCCCACGCACTCAGTCTCTTTCAATCAGTCGCTCATTGACTTTCAATCAGTCGCCATCCCACTTTCAATCAGTCGCATATTTAAGGGCGCTGCATGTATCCCCGCCTCGCCGAGATCCGCATTCAAGCGGCGATGTCTGATACCCGTGTCGTGATGCTCTCCGGCCCTCGGCAGGCCGGCAAAACCACCCTGGCCCGCCAGGTGGCCGGGGAATCCGTGCCGTTCCTGACCCTGGACGATGCCACTACGCGGGGCGGTGCCTTGGCTGACCCGGCAAGCTTCGTGCGCGGACTCCAGCGTGCCGTGATCGATGAAGTGCAGCGCGTCCCGGAACTGCTGCTCGCCATCAAAGCCAGTGTCGATGCCGATCCGGCGCCGGGGCGCTTCTTGCTCACCGGTTCGGCGAATCTCATGACGCTGCCGCGGGTCGCGGATTCCCTCGCCGGGCGGATGGAGGTGATCAGGCTGCTTCCACTGGCCCAGGCCGAAATCAGGGGTTCCTCACCGGCGTTTCTGGAGCAGGTGTTTCAGGGCGAGGTTCCGGTGGTTCGCACGCCCGTTGTCGGCGAAGGTCTCGTGCAAGCCGTGCTCGCCGGTGGGTATCCGGAAGCGCTCGGCAGGCGGTCCTGGGCGCGCCGGCAGGACTGGTATCTCGATTACGTCGAGGCAATCGTGCAGCGAGACGTCCGCGATATCGCGCAGATCGAGCAAACCCGGCAGATGCCACGGCTGCTGCGCGTGCTGGCCCAACACGCCGGCCAGCTTATCAACTACACAGGCGTTGGCGGGCCGCTGAGCATGAACCATGTCACGACGCAGAAATATACCGGGATATTCGAAAGCCTGTTCCTGATCAGAACGGTGCAGCCCTGGTACAGCAATACATTGAAGCGCCTGACCAAGACGCCAAAACTGCACTTCCTGGACGCGGGATTGCTCGCCGCGCTGCGGGATGTTTCGCCGGCCCGTGTGCGTCAGGACCGGTCGCCGTTCGGACCGATCCTGGAGACGTTCGTGCTGGGCGAACTGCTGAAGTTGGCGAGCTGGGCGGACGACCGGTTCGAGTTTTCCTACTTCCGCGACAAAGAGCAGAATGAGGTGGACTTCGTGATCGAAAACCGGCGTGGCCAGGTTGTCGGCGTCGAAGTCAAAGCGGCGGCGACAGTCACCCGATCGGATTTCCACGGGATACGCCGGCTGAAGGAAGCGTGCGGCGATCGGTTCGCATTCGGTATGGTGCTGTATGACCACGACCAGACCGTGCCGTTCGGCGACCGGATGTTCGCCGTCCCTCTTTCTGTGTTGTGGGGGTAGAAACAGTGTCGATGGCGGCTGGTGAGTCGATAACGGACCTGCACCTGACGGGGAGCCGATATCGGGATTTGGTGAAGGGGTTACTTTCTTGCATTGGGCTTCTCTCCGAGGCGGCGAAGGGCCGCCTGTCGATTGACGCTGCTGAATTTTGTTAGGCGTCTGAAAACTTTGTAGTGGTCTTCCGGAAGCTGCCTCTTCCCCAAAACTCGCGCCCAGTTTCGCTTGAGCGATCCATGATGTTCTGCCAGTTATCGCGATATTATTCTTGACTCAATACGATTCGGTCAGAAGCGATAGTCTCGTGATCGGCGTATCGGAATAGTCGTTCGTCGCACATGTTAGCTGAGCGTAGCGCAGGGTATCGGTGGGCTTGCAAACCGGCCAACTTTTGATCGGGGCTGGATTTGATCTTGACACTCCCAATTTGGGGACGGAAACGACGTGCCCGCCATCACCCCCGGATCAAATCCAGCAACGCCGCCTCGCTCAACCGAGCCGTCGTCTCCGTCCCCTCCAGCAAGTCCGTGGCAAGATCCCGCTTGTCCCGGTGCAGCCCCAGTATCTGCTCCTCTATACTGTCCTGCATGATCAGCCGGTAAATCGTCACCGGGCGTTCCTGCCCGATCCGGTGCGCCCGATCCGACGCCTGGTCCTCCACCGCCGGGTTCCACCACGGATCCAAATGCACCACGTAATCCGCCGCCGTCAGGTTCAGCCCCGTCCCCCCAGCCCGCAGGCTGATCAGGAACAAATCCGCCCCGCCCGCCTGGAACGCCGCCACCCGCCGCTCCCGCTCCGCCGACGGCGTACTCCCATCCAAATACTCATACCGAATCCCCCGCCCATCCAGCGCCGCCCGAACAAGTTCCAGGTGCCCGACGAACTGGCTGAACACCAGCGCCCGGTGCCGGTTGCGGATCAGCTCCTCTACCAGATCCATGAACGCCGCCAGCTTCGCGCTCGGCACCCCAGCCGCCGCGTCGATCAGCGCCGGATTGCAGCACGCCCGCCGCAGCCGCATGATTTCGGCAAGAATCTGGATCTTCCGCCGCCCCTCCGGCGCATCCAACGCCGCGATCCGCTCCAGCGACCGTTGCCGCAGCGCCTCATAAAACGCCCGTTCCGCCTCGCCCATCTCCACATTCAGCGTCTGCTCGGTTCTGGGGGGCAGCTCGCTCAGCACCGCCGCCTTGGTCCGGCGCAACA